>NZ_JBOKYU010000042.1:0-19712 GCF_051972735.1 Laedolimicola sp.
TTCTTATTCCACTTATGAAGGTAAATAGGATCATCCCAAATATCAGTAAAAACATAACTGGAAAAATCAAATCAAATAAATCAAACATCATATCCATAAACTCTCCTCCTGTAACTTCCGATTTGTACACCCCTATTCTACTACAAAACCGTCCTTTATGAAAGCCTCTTAATCTTCTCCCTGGCCTCATACAACTCCTTATCCTTCGCCATCAGGTATTGCAACAGAAAACTATAATCATCATCTGAAATCAAGCCACTGGCACCATATCCAATAATCAATCGAATGAATCGCTGTTCATTTTCCGGTAAGGAATCAAGGGTCTGCCAAAGCAGATATCCTTCTATTGTTAATTCTAATTCTTTTTCCATTTGTCTATCCTCCTGCTTATTTTTCCTTTGCGCCCGTTCTCTCCTCTCATACAAAAAAGAACAGCTCAATCCTAGTTGAACTGTCCTTACTTCTTTAGGCTTCTGATAAAGGATAGGAATATTTCCCGTTCCTTTGTCTCCAAGCCATCCCATATTTCAAGTATCTCGTTTTGCTCTTCTGTCAGATTTAATCTGCCGCCATCTTCGACAAAGAACTGCGCTAATGTAATGCCGAATGCTTCACAGATTCTCTCTAGTGTCACAACAGTTGGTATACTCTTCTGGTTTATAATATTTGCTAACGCTGTTTGTGACATGTCTGTAAGTTGAGATAGGCGGTACTTGGTATATCCTCGTTTTTCGCATAACTCTGTTATTCTCAATGGAATATACTCTTCTACACGCAAGCAATATACACCTCTCCTCTGGTCTATGATACCTACATTGTACCGATAAACCAAAAGATTTATTAGTCACATATTACTTCACTATATACTCCATTATGCTTTAGTATATGGGTAAAAAATAAAATTCAGCTCAAACTATTCAGTTTTATGTACTATTTTACCTGTCTCCTCCTCTACTGTCAAACAGCAAATACATTGTCAGCTATAAAGCGCAGCACATACTGCCACGCCCCTGCATTCATTATTACATCGCTTTTTCTATCCGACGCTGCCGCTCTTTTAAATCATTCTGCTGTTCAAATAGATTATCCCGTTCCCTACAGACCTCTTTCATACGTTCCAGCTTCTCTCTCACCCCCTCTCTGCATCCCGATTCTATCTGCTTATATTCCCCGGTCAGTTCCCGGATTCTATTGTTATTCTCCTTTATTTGCCCCGACACGCAAACCCAGTCTATCAGGTTCTGCATTTCCGGATCTGTCACATAAAGTTCTGTTTCCGCCACAATTTTAGTACATATCCTCATCAGGACTTTCTTTTCCATATCTGTCATACTCCCGCTTCCTCCCTATCTGCCTCTTCCATAGTAACGTTCCTTTTCTCTGTCGGCCTGCTCTTTTGACCTTGCGTATTCCACAATCCCCTCTACCTCACTTTTACCGAGGTAATCTTTCAAATACTCAAAATTCGTTTCTTTCTCCTCCAGCTCCTCGATTCTGTCTTGCTGATCTCTGTTTTTCTCCCGTAGATATCCCACCTGCGATTCCAGCGTATCTACCCGGTCTGTCAGCCTTTTCACCGTCTCTGCAAGCTGTACACTTTTGATCGTCAGGTTCTTTACCAGCTCTTTCAGTTTTTCCAGCAGCGGCAACGCCTTCTTGTCCCGATAGGCCTTGGCGCTCATTAAAGCTCCCGGCTCCGGAAGCTGCCACCGCAATTCTTCATCATAAGCATGGATATTTCGTTCCATGACCTCTTTCGATTCCACCATTTTATCCAGTTCCCGTTGCAGCTTCTTCTGCTGTTTCTCCAATTCCTCATTGTCTGACAGCAACTGGTTTCTGGTTTCCTTTAATGCTTCTGTATCGGAATGAAGTTCTTCACTGGTAGCAAATAGCTCGTCTATTTCATCCTCTAATCGCTCCTTTCTTTCACGTGTCCGTTCTATCCGTTCTCTTGCTTCATCCTGCCTATCGTAAATGTCCAACAGGTCTTCCCTGCTCGACGTAATCGTCTGCTGCAGCTCCTGTAATTCTTTCTCCCTCTCCTGTTTTTCATAATTCAGTACCGATAGATGCTTGTTATGGGTTCCGAGCTGTTTCCACCGCACTCCGTAGTGTTCCATGACCAAAGCAAGCTCCTGCTTCTCTGATTCTATCCACTGATTCCATTCCGTATCGCCCCGTGTGCCGCCCCGGAATCCCTGCTCCGCCAGTGCGCCTTTCAGTGATACTCTGATGTCAAGGCCACGCTTGCTGTTACGGATAAATGGGACAAAATCTATGTGGACATGCGGCGTCTCCTCGTCCATGTGCAGGTGTGCCGAAAACACATAGAGGTTCGGATTCCGCTCCTGAAAATCCTGCATGAAATCTACCAGTATTTCCTTTGCAAGCTGTCCCTCCTCACTCCTCACATTGGTATCATCCTTATTTCCAATTTGGAAAATGACCTCATGGAACAGCTTTTCCTGCTTGCTCTGCCGGATTTTCTCATAATAGCTGTCTATCTTTCTATCACTCCGTTTCTGCTTTGCGTTATACCGTTCCAGGGCTTCATTGAAAAGCTCATGGTATACTTTCTTGATACTCTTGTGGCAAAATTCCACGTTGTAGATGCTCCGCTCTTTGTCCACGTTCTTCGCGCTAAATGCTCTTGTGTTGTGGTTGACCGAGCCTTTCCCCATCATTCCGCTGATTGTTCTCTCCAATAGGCATTTCTCCTTTTATCTGTTCTATAAGCGCCGGAAACGGCGCAGGCTTTGTTACTTTCGCCGAAAGTAACGCAAAAGCACTTTTGACAGACCCAAGTGTCCATCAAAAGCTGCTATTGCGCCCTGCCGGGGGCTTTTCCGCCCTTACGGCCGGAGCGGCTACCCGCCGCCTTTCTGCTTCTGCCGTTCAAGATAGCAAGATCCCCCTGTCTATAGAAAAGGGAATCTTGCCATCTTCCCCGGCTACAGCATCCAGTACCACTGACTTCCAACCTTTACGCTATCAATATTCAACTCCTTTTTGGCATTCCAGAGTGTTTTCTTTTTTATACCTTTCTCCTTTGCTGCGTCCATTATTTCATTGCAGGATTTCTGACCATCCGCCAGAATCTCCAACAAAAAAGATTTTGCATCCTTTGTTTTCTCTCCCTTGCTTGTCCCGGAAAGCAGCTCCTCCACCGTGATATCACAGGGGCCTTCCCAGTGAAAGCCATTCTCCTTATCCAGCCGGAACGCAATCGAAGCGCCCTCCGGTGCAAGGCTGCTCTTGTCATGGGCGATTACGCGCAGAGTCGGATCGTTCTTTACCCGGCCAACCACCAGTACGCTCCGGGCCATTGCCTGAAAATCTATCGAACCAAGCCCCCGGTAGGTGGATTTGCTGCCGCTGGCCTTGTTCATGTGACCGATAAGGATAATAGCGCAGTCACATTCTTCGGCTATCCTTGCCAGCCGTTTCAGGACTGCCCGGATCTCATTTGCCCGATGCATATCCACGTTAGCACCCAGATATGCCTGTATCGGATCTAAGACTACCATTTTCGCCCCCGTTTCTTTAATCGCCCTGACCAGTCTCTCGTCCGTCATGGTCAAACTCTTAAGGCTCTCGTCTATAACCATCACCCGGCTGCAGTCCGCTCCTGCCGCCAGCAGGCGGGGCTTTATGGTGTCTTCCAGTCCATCCTCTGCGTTCTGGTAAATTACATTGATAGGTTTCCTAGGATTCTGGCCTTCCTCTCCCGGAAGCGGCTCTCCCTTTGTGAGCAGTGCCGCCAGCCTCAGGATAAATGTTGTTTTTCCCTCTCCCGGATCTCCCTGTACGATTGATACCTTCCCGTAGGGAATATAGGGATACCAGAGCCAATCGACCTTTCTGGCCTCCACATCATCCATATTGATTAAACGATAATCTTTCTCTCTTCTTTCTTCCATTTACATCCTCCACTAAAACATTTCATTGAGTTTCAGCAGAGCTTTTGTTATACTATATTTGCGAGATATAGTTACATAGGCTCTGCCTTTGTAAGGAAATGCCCTTGTCAATCGACAGGGACATTTTTCTCTTTATCTTCCCATAGATATCTGGCCCCATCCAGCATCCACAGAATAGCCTTTAACATGTCCAGACAATCATTTTTCATATCCTGCATCCCTTCTTCAGACAGGATAACCTCTGATTGTTCAAATTGTTCTGTCACTTCCTGAATATTTGTCTGCATATCCTTCACTTCTTCTACTAACTGATAAATCACTTCCTTTTTTCCAACCACACAGACTTGATTGTAAATACAGGAACGGACAAAATAGTCTTTCTTGGATAAACCACTGGCTAAAATTCTGGCTTCGATCTCCTCCCTCTCTCGGGGTGATACTCGAAAGCTGATGGTCGAATATTTGTGAACACCACTCATTTACATCTCCTCCTTACTGTTTTCCTCTTCCAACCTATCCGCAAGCTCTCCTTGTTTATTGGGATACAGATGGGAATAAGTGTTCAATGTTGTCTCGATTTTTTCATGCCCCAATCGCTCCGCAATCGCCAATGGTGTAAATCCCATCTCTACCAACAGTGAAGCATGGGAATGTCGTAGATCATGAAGCCTTATTCTTTTTACCCCGGAAGCCTTAATCCCTCGAACCATCTCATGCTCCATATAAGACTTTGTAAAACGAAACATTCTTTCATTCTCCATAACTCCATACAAATGTGAAATATATTCCTCCAATTCTTCTTTCAGAAAGTTCGGTATCGTAATGATCCGTTTACTTTTCGGTGTTTTGGGCGGTGTAATAATGTCTTTGCCTTCAAGACGCTGATATGACTTGTTTACGGAAATCGTACGTTTTTCAAAATCAATATCTTTATAAGTCAACGCCAACAATTCCCCGATTCTCATACCTGTCCAGTACAGAATCAAAAAGGCCATCCTCGTTTCTGGCTTATCTTCTACTGTGGTAAGAAATTCTTTAAATTCCTGCTTCGTCCAAATTTCCCTCTCTCCTGCATGACTTTTTCCAATGGTTCCAGCCTTGCGACACGGATTGTCTTTCAGATCATAATATCGCACTGCATAGTTGAAAATGGCCGCCAACTGATTGTTGACTGTTTTCAGATATGTTTCCGAATACCCTTTCTTTATCAACATATTCTGCCAGGCACGGACATCCGAAACCTTAATATCACACACCCTCTTTTTCTTGAAATACGGAATAATCTTTAAATCAATGATAAACTTCTTTGTCCGCATGGTATTCTCACGCAATCGATGTACCATATCCTCATAATAAATTTGAACGAAGTTCTCAAAATTGATATCCAGATTTTTCTCCTGTTGCTGTCGAAAATCCCGTTCCCACTGTTCCGCTTCTGTCTTTGTCTTAAATCCCCTCTTGTTCTTCTTATGACTGACGCCCTGCCAATCCTTATAATAGAACTGGCTGCGCCACATCTTCCCATCTCTTGTTGCCGGCATAAAACCACCTCCTTACACAGCTACCGTCAATCCGTAAAACTTTTCCTCAAAATACTTCGTAGGAACCTTACCGCTGATTGTCCTGTATCCTTTCGCTTTCAGCTCGTCATTCAACCCCCGAATGATTTTATAAGCATATCCATTAGATACTCCCAGCAGCTCCGCCGCTTCCGTTGCAGTTACATACATTTTCTTCGTATTTTCCATTCTCCTCATTCCTTTCTCCTGTTATTTTCCGGTACACTTTTGTGTTCCTTTATTCGTATTTTATAGTACACATTTGTGTCTGTCAAGTGTTTTTTAATTTTATGTGCACAAATGTGTTCTTTTGTGATAAAATAGGAATATCAAACCGAAAGGAGCTATTTCCATGACTACTGGAGAAAAGATTAAATATTTTCGGAACATGCGTGGAATCTCACAGGATATGCTTGGACAACTGTCTGGTATAAACCCTGCAACTATCAAGAAATACGAATATGGTATACGCAACCCAAAACCAGATCAGCTTCTGAAAATTGCAAATGCGCTGGGTATCAGTATCAATATTTTCATGGATTTCGACATTGAAACCGTATCTGATGTCCTGTCCCTGCTCTTTAAAATGGATGAACAGACAGATATGCATTTTGAGGCTGAAAAGGATAAGAATGGAAATTACATTCCCTCCACTCTAAAAATTTCTTTTGTTCATCCTGCCATTAACCAGAAATTATGTACATATCTTCGTGCTAAACAGGTACAAGCAGATTTTGAGAATAGTGAAGAAAAGCCCTCCATTGAAGAACGCCAGGAATTTGAAAATAACATGGAAGAAATCAGAAATCATTTGCTGGATGATAGCATGATAGTGAAAAAGGGGACTACTGGGATTTCTGTAAAACTTTATCCGAATTAAAGAAAACCCTTGAATTATCAGACATAAGATGCTAGTATTTAAGTAAACAGAAAGCACCCACTCCAATGGTGGATGCTCCGAGTTTAGGCTAAAGAAATGTCCTTACGGACACCGCCTATCCTGTGGGTCAGACAGGATAGGCATTTTTATTTTCGCTTGTTTCTCTTATCGAGAAAGGCAAGCAACGCTACAATCAAGCTTCCAAAGGACATCAATAATGCTAATATCCCAATGAAAATCGAAACGATCTCATAAGCTGTCATCGGCGCCACGTCTACACTCCGTTTCGGTCGGTGCTAAACAGGTGCCACTGGCACCTAGCACCCCTTCCTATGTATTCCGGTTGCCCGGTATCATAAACTCGGGAGGCTACCTCACCCTGTCATAGGCACTTTCTGTAGATGTATTGTAGCATGAAGATTCAGGAATAGCAATCATTCTTTGCAGGTATCATGATACCCGCCATAACCCCAGTATTCATCACCTAATTAGAGCCATTTTAGAGCCAATCCACATAAAAAGGCCCCAGAAATGCCCATTCTATCAGCATTTCCAGGGTTCTGTCTGTTACTCGAACTCAATCGTTCCAGGCGGCTTACTGGTCAAATCATAAAATACTCGATTGACTCCCCGCACTTCATTGATAATTCTGCTCATGACGCTCTGCAGCACCGCAAACGGTATCTCTGCTGCCTCTGCGGTCATAAAATCAATGGTATTCACCGCTCTTAACGCTACGGCATAATCATAAGTTCTCTCGTCCCCCATAACGCCTACGGAACGCATATTGGTCAGAGCTGCGAAGTACTGGTTCGGCAGCCACTTCGGGTTCTCACCATGTTCCTTCTTGTAAGCTGCGGCCGCCTTATCTACCTCATCCCGGTAGATGAAGTCAGCGTCCTGGACGATACGTACCTTCTCGGCATTGACCTCGCCGATGATACGGATACCCAGACCGGGACCCGGGAAGGGCTGACGGAATACCAGGCTTTCCGGAAGGCCAAGCTCCAGACCCGCTTTACGGACCTCGTCCTTAAACAGGTCCCGCAGAGGTTCAATGATTTCCTTGAAATCAACGAAATCCGGAAGACCGCCTACGTTATGGTGAGACTTAATCACTGCGGATTCTCCGCCAAGACCACTCTCTACCACGTCCGGGTAAATGGTTCCCTGGGCCAGGAAATCCACAGCGCCGATCTTCTTCGCCTCTTCCTCGAAAATACGGATGAATTCCTCGCCGATGATCTTACGCTTTGCCTCCGGTTCAGTCACGCCTGCCAGCTTCTTATAGTAACGCTCCTGGGCGTTGACACGGATAAAGTTCAGGTCAAACTGGCCGTTCGGTCCGAATATATGTTCTACCTCATCGCCCTCATTTTTACGAAGGAGACCGTGATCCACAAATACACAGGTCAGCTGCTTGCCGATGGCTCTGGACAGAAGTCCTGCCGCTACAGAGGAATCCACGCCGCCGGACAGGGCCAGCAGTACACGGCCGTCGCCAACCTTCGCGCGGATGTCTTTGATCGTGTTCTCTACGAAAGCGTCCATCTTCCAGTCGCCTGCGCACTGGCAGACATTCTTCACGAAGTTATTGATCATCTTCGTTCCCTCAGCGGTATGCAGCACCTCCGGATGGAACTGAATCGCGTAAAGCTTATGCGCCTCGTCCTCAGCGGCTGCCACCGGGCAGTCTGCAGTGTGGGCTGTGATTTCAAAGCCGGGTGCCACCTTAGAAATATAGTCAAAGTGGCTCATCCAGCAGATAGTCTTCGGACTTACGCCCTCAAACACCTTGGACGCAGTCTTGTCGATGAGCACTTCAGTCTTACCATACTCTCTCACATCCGCGCGCTCCACCTTGCCCCCGAGCACATGGCTCATGAGCTGCGCGCCATAGCACAGACCCAGCACCGGAATACCAAGCTTGAACAGCTCGTCCGTGTAGGTCGGTGAATCCGGCTCGTAACAGCTGTTCGGTCCTCCCGTCAGGATAATTCCCTTGGGATTCATGGCTTTGATCTTCTCGATATCGGTCTTGTAAGAGTAGATTTCGCAGTATACATTACATTCTCTGACGCGGCGTGCCACCAGCTGATTGTACTGACCGCCGAAGTCGAGAACTATAACCATTTCTCTATTCAATCCGTATATCCTCCTGTTTTCTTATTGCGTACGTTCAGTCGCGCCATTCGCAAAATCGTTACTGCTCACTTCGTTCGCGGTAACACGCTTCGCGCTGCACAGAAATCACGCTTTCGTGTAATTTCGCGCACATATGCGGAGCTCTCCGCTGCTGCACAGCAGTATGCCTGAACTATTTCATTTACATTATAGGCGATCCCACCACCCTTGGCAAGCCCGAAATCTGGTATACCTTTGTCCTTTTTTTCATATCCTAAGACAAACAGGAAAGGATCCACACCCTATGAAATACGCTGACACCCCCGCTGCTCCTGCGCGCGGACAAAATATTCTACTGGATGTTCATCGCAAAACGTCCCTCGAAACCTTTTTAGAGCAGTTGAACGACCCACTGATTTTTGTGCTGTTTGTAGCCGCGGCCATTTCCATCCTTCTGGGAGAGGCCAGCGACGCCGCCATTATCCTGACCGTCATTCTGGTAAATGCGTTTGTCGGCGTTGTGCAGGAGGGCAAAGCCCAGAAGGCTCTGGACGCCCTGAAGCAGATGACCAGCCCCACCGCCCTCATTCGGGAAAATGGCAGACTCGTGGAAATTCCGGCCCGTGATCTGATTCCCGGTGATATCGTCTGCCTGGACGCCGGACGGCAGGTTCCCGCCGACCTCACGCTAACCTCCGTCTCCAGCCTGAAAATCGAGGAGTCCGCCCTGACCGGTGAATCTGTTCCGGTAGAGAAGGATCTGGGACGGCACAATCAGGCATTTATGTCAACCAATGTCACCTATGGACGGGGCGAAGGCGTCGTCACGGCCGTCGGCATGGATACACAGATGGGGCGTATCGCCCGCCTTATTGAAAATGAGCACTCAGAAACCACGCCGCTCCAGCACCGCCTGGCCGATCTGGGACGGATCCTAAGCATTGTCTCTGTGACCCTCTGCGCCCTGCTGTTCGTCGTCGCTGTCCTTCAGCGCCGGGATATCCCGGAAATGCTGATTACGGCCATTTCTCTGGCTGTAGCCGCGGTTCCCGAAGGACTGCCCGCCGTTGTCACGCTGGTGCTGGCCTTAAGCGTCTCCCGCATGGTTCGAGTCAATACTATCGTGAAACGTCTTCCCAGTGTGGAAACCCTTGGCTGCGTCAGCGTGGTCTGCTCTGACAAAACCGGTACCCTGACCCAGAATCGCATGACCGTCACCGTCTGCTGGACCGACGGGCAAATCCGAGAAGCCGCCGGACTACGTCCGGATCACGACAAGCTTTTTCTCACCGGACTGACCCTCTGCAACGACGCTGTCCTGGAATCAGATTCCCGTCTGGGCGATCCCACCGAGCTGGCACTGCTGGATCTGGCCGCCCGCTTTGATCTGTCCCGCCCTGATTTGGAACGGGAGCAGCCCCGCATCGGGGAAATCGCCTTTGATTCCGAGCGGAAAATGATGACCACACTACACCGACATGGCAACGGCTCCATTTCCTATACGAAGGGTTCTCCTGACGAGATTCTGAAGCGGTGTGACACAATTTTGTCGGACGACCGTGTCATGCCCCTGGAGCCATCCATGCGCCGCACCATTGAAACAGCTCTGCACACGCTCTCCAACCAGGCACTCCGCCTGCTGGCCATCGCAATGCGAACCAATGACCGCCAGCCCCAGGAAAAGAGTCTGACCTTTCTGGGTCTCGCCGGAATGATGGACCCCATCCGCCCGGAAGCTGTACAGGCTGTACGGGATTTTCGGAAAGCAGGCGTGCGGACGGTCATGATTACCGGGGACCGGCCTGATACCGCCTTTGTGATTGCACGGGAGCTCGGTATTGCGGCGAAGCCCTCAGACTGTCTGAGTGGCGCGCAGATCGACAGACTGTCTGACCCGGACTTTGCGCAGGAAGCGGAACGCTGTTCCGTCTTTGCCCAGGTATCTCCTGAACATAAGGTGCGCATTGTCCGAGCGCTGAAATCTTCCGGCCACATCGTGGCCATGACCGGCGACGGCGTTAATGACGCGCCCTCCCTGAAGACCGCTGATGTGGGCGTGGCCATGGGAATCACCGGTACCGATGTGGCGAAAAATGCCGCCGATCTTATCCTGACGGATGACAATTTCGCTACCATCGCCAAAGCCATCGCCGAAGGTCGCGGCATCTACGCCAATATTAAAAAGGCCGTGCTGTTCCTGCTCTCCTCGAATTTCGGGGAAATCATGACCATGCTGGCGGCGATTCTGATGAATTTCAGTTCGCCGCTGAAGCCCAGCCACATTCTCTGGATTAACCTGATTACCGACAGTCTGCCTGCGCTGGCCCTCGGTGTGGATCCAGAGAATCCGGCGCATTTCATGCGCCAGCCACCTCGCCCGAAGAATGAGAATCTGTTCGCTTCAGGCGGACTTTCCTGCACACTGCTCTACGGTTTTCTGATTGCGTTTATCAGTACGGCGGCCTTTCTCTGCCTGCCCGTGGCTCTGCTGCGTGGCGTAGGGTTGCCACTTACTTTAACGAACCTGCGTCTGCTTCTGGTCGAGCCGCAGCTTTTGGCCCGCTGCCAGACCTATGCATTTACAGTGCTTGGTATCTCACAGCTCTTCCATGCAGTGGGCATGCGGGATGTGGAGACCAGCCTGTTCCGTATGAATCATCTGGAAAATAAACTGATGCTGGCCGCTTTCGCTATCGGAATCGGACTGCAGGTTCTTGTGACGGAATTTCCGTATTTTGTGACGGCCTTCGGTACCTGTAGGCTGGCTCCCGGGGAATGGGCAAGGCTAATTTTACTGTCGGCCGCGCCGCTGCTGGCCCATGAGCTGCTGATTTTAACACAATAATTTTAGTACCGCCAACACCAGCAGCAGCCCTCCCCCCACCTGGCTTGGACGAAATGGTAAGCGCCCACTCACACATTTCCCGGCATGTTCTCCCAGCAGCAACGCTGTCAAACCCGTAACGATGCCGAAAAGAAAAGCCGCGGCCAGATAGAATACTTCTTCCCTGCCTGCGCCCACGCCGCCTGCCAGACTGTCCAGCGACAGCGCCACGCTTAAAGTCAGAGCCTCCGGACAAGTCACAAAACGGTCCTGATTTTTATCCGCTTTTGCCACTTCTTCATGGTCTGAGCGATCCAGCAGGCTCCAGACGCCGAGGCCTGCCAGTATCACGGCCCCGAACATTCGCCCTGCGATCTCCGGAAAATAACTTCCTGCCGCGCCGCCAAGCCCCATGGACAGAGTCAGAATCACAGCTGGAATACCCGTCAGCAGGAACGCCGCTGCAGGAGACAGCCGAATTCCACCTGCTCCGTATGTGAAACCGACGGCAAAGATATCGGCTGACAGGGCCGCCGCCAGTAAAAAAATCTGTGTCAGAACAGAAACCATATTTCCACCAGATTTACTTGGTTTCTTTTATCATATTCCAGAAAAAGGAGCTGTGTTTATGGAAAAAGAATACTTGCTGCGTGAAAAACCCTTAAAAGCCCTATGGCTCTTCGCCCTTCCCATGATGGTGGGCAATCTGTTTCAACAGTTTTATACCATGGCTGACTCCATGATCGTCGGGCGCTTCGTGGGGGAAGACGCGCTCGCCGCCATCGGCGCGTCCTATGCCCTGACCAATGTGTTTATCTGTATCGCCATCGGAGGTGGCGTGGGTGCAGGTGTATTAACCGGGCGATATTTTGGCGCGCGGGAATACCTGCGGCTTCGACTCTGCATCCGCACGGCGCTCATGACCTTTCTGGTCTTAAGCCTGCTGCTTTCCGCTTTCGGTCTTTTGTTCTGCAGTGCCATTCTTCGTGCTTTGCATACGCCGGGAAATGTGCTGCCGATGGCTTCTGCTTATCTGATGATCTATTTTCTGGGCTTGCCCTTTCTCTTCCTGTACAATGTGCTTTCCGCTATGTTCAACGCCCTGGGACGCTCCCGGGTGCCGCTGTATCTGTTGATTTTTTCTTCCGCACTAAACATTGGGCTGGATCTGTGTCTGGTCTGCGGGCTGAAGCTCGGCATCGAAGGAGCCGCCTGGGCGACGCTGGCTGCCCAGACGGTATCAGCGGTTCTTTCTTTCCTTCTGTTTCGCCGAACGCTAAATCAATGTACCGCTCCAGAGCCCCTTACGGATTCTTGCGATAAATCCATAGCGGAATCTCCCTTACGCCAAAGCCCGGACTCTGAAATTCCTGTACATCCGATGTCCGACGGCATAGAGCATCACTCTGCCCTTTCCATCACCCTGTTCAGCCTTACCGAACTCGCCGCCATCACCCGCATCGCTCTTCCTTCTATCTTCCAGCAGGCTACCGTCTCCATCGGCGCCATGCTGGTCCAGGCTGTCATCAATCCATTCGGCTCCCAGGTGCTTGCCGGCTACGCGGCAGCTTCCCGGCTGGAGAGCTTCTGCATCGTTCCCATGTCGGCTCTGGGGCAGGCCATGTCCGCTTATACTTCCCAGAACCTGGGAGCCGCCGGAAAAGCTATTGTCAGCACAGAGCCGCTTTCCCAGGCTCATGATACCGCCCCAAAAAATCTCAGCTCCCCTGAGGCAGACGCTGAGACTTCTCTCCACTATATAAAAAGAGTACGTCAGGGCTACCGTGCCGCTCTCGCGCTCGCCGGTGGCTTTGCCGTACTCCTCTGTATCTTTCTTCTGTTGTCCGCCCGTCCGCTGAGCGCCTCATTTCTCGGCCCCGGCGGAACAAATCTCGCTCTGGAAACCGGCGTACAATACCTGCATTTCATCAACTTCTTTTTCGCCCTCATCGGTCTGAAAATGTGTACCGACGGAGTCTTACGCGGAGCCGCCGATATGGGTATGTTTACACTGGCAAATCTGGCAAACCTGACCTTCCGGGTTCTATTCGCTGCTCTCCTTGCCCCACGCTTCGGCGCTGCCTTTGTCTGGTACGCCATTCCCCTGGGCTGGCTCTTAAACAGCCTTATCTCCGGATACGAGTATCGCTCCGGGCGCTGGCTGCCTCCCCCTTTTAATAAGCATAATTGGAGCTGATCATCGATGTAATCGCTACACCAAAGATAGCAATCAAAATGATATAAAGCACAAGGACAATCGCCGCAAAGATCAGCGCCGCCTTAAAATAATTGGACTTACTCTTCTTTTCCTTGCTGCTGAAGGCCCACACAAACATTAATACAATATTCACACAGGGAATCAGCATCAACAGCATCGTAACCAACCATTCGCCCATGCTGATCGGTTCTTCCAGATCGGTTTCCGGCTCCCGGTACTGATACTGTAATTGCTCCTGCACCGATTTCTGATATGGATCTGAAGCGGACTGCTGGTAAGCATTCTCCGTTGCCTGATTTACATTCTCATTTACAATGTCGTTGTTGTACATGTCGTCCATAACGTATCTCCCTCTTCTCTGTGGCTTCAACGAGTCTCGCCGCCCTGTCTGTTTCTTCCTCAGTGTATCATTTTCCGGCAGTTCCGGCAACAGATTTCATAAAACCTTAACCTTTTCCCAACTGTTTCCTAAGCAAATATGGCATGCACCACCTCATACAGGGTCCACCCCGGATCTTCCACGCTCACCGGGAAACCATATATCATACGCCACAGATACAGACCAATCTCCCAGAGCAGCAGAACAATCAGAACCCATGTCCACATTTTTGCCTGTTTACTTCTTCGATTTTCCACATCTGCTTTCGATTTTCCACTTTTTATGCAATCCCGGATTTCCTCCTCCGGTTCGAATTCCTCACGATTCACCAGGTAACGCTGTACACCAAACACGACTCCCGCCACCATCCATCCGTATACCGGCGGCTGCATTTTCCACGCCACAGCCAAATGTCCCGTCAGAACCAGTCCCAGCGCCCGGGTCATCCCGCAGCCCGGGCACGGCAGCCCAAGCAGAATCTGCATGGGACAAAACCGGTCAAACAAAAGATGCGTCACCGTCCAATATACCGCCAGTGCCGCAATCGCCGGAAGCAGGGCATGAATATCTTTTCCAATCAGCTTTAGGCCCTTCCTGATACGCTGATACATGTTTCCTCCTAAATGAGACAAAATACGTTTCGCGAATTTGACTCGTTGCCCGCATAAACAAAGAAGACCGCAGATCTCTCTGCGGTCCTCTGAAATATTCGGTTTCGTCAGTAAGACTTAAGCCTTTCCTGCGCTTCCCAGTACGTCCTGAATCTTGTGAGCAACAACATCCTTTACGTTCTGACGAGCTACGGTCAGGTACTGTCTCGGATCGAAGTAATCCGGATGAGCGAACATAACCTCGCGGATACCTGCTGTCAGACCCAGACGAAGGTCAGAGTCGATGTTAATCTTGCAGACTGCAGATCTGGCAGCCTCACGCAGCTGATCCTCCGGAACACCGATAGCATCCTTCAGAGCTCCGCCGTTCTCGTTGATGATCTTTACATACTCCTGCGGTACGCTGGAAGCGCCATGAAGAACGATCGGGAATCCCGGGATCTTCTTCTCGATCTCATGCAGGATATCGAAACGAAGCTGCGGCTTTGTGCCCGGCTTGAACTTGAATGCGCCGTGGCTTGTACCGATAGCGATTGCCAGAGAGTCAACACCAGTCTTGTCAACGAACTCCTCAACCTCTTCCGGCTGTGTATAAGAAGAATCCTCAGCAGAAACCTTTACATCATCCTCGATACCGGCAAGCTTACCAAGCTCTGCCTCTACTACTACGCCGTGAGCATGTGCATACTCAACAACCTTCTTTGTGATCTCGATGTTCTCCTGGAACGGATACTTGGATGCATCGATCATAACGGAAGTAAATCCACCGTCTACACAGGACTTGCAGATATCGAAATCTGCGCCGTGATCCAGATGCAGAGCGATCGGAATATCCGGGTTCTCGATAACTGCTGCCTCAACAAGCTTTCTCAGATAAGTAGCGTTTGCATACTTTCTTGCGCCTGCGGAAACCTGCAGAATAACCGGGGACTTCAGCTCTCCAGCTGCCTCTGTGATAGCCTGAACGATCTCCATGTTGTTTACGTTGAAAGCACCGATAGCGTAGCCGCCTTCATAGGCTTTCTTAAACATCTCTGTTGTTGTAACTAATGCCATGATTATCTCCTCACTTTACATGATATTTTTAGGATCGTGCTTAGTATACTACAAAATTGTATTTTCATCAATGCAAAATTTGAAAAAAATGTGTAAAAACAAGCTTTTTGTTCATATAATGATAAATATGCCATTTTTCCTCTAACTTCTGGACTTATGCGCCAATCTGTGCTACCGTTATACATGTTGGCACATCATTTTTTACTATATTATAAAGAAGAAAAAGGGAGAAATTATGGGAGGATTATTTGGCGTCGCATCCAAAAGCGACTGTTTGTTTGACCTGTTTTTCGGAACCGACTACCATTCCCATCTGGGAACACGCCGGGGCGGTATGGCCGTCTATGGTGAAAATGGCTTCGACCGCGCCATCCACAACATCGAAAACACTCCGTTTCGAACCAAGTTCGATCGGGACATGCAGGAAATGAAAGGAAACTTAGGCGTAGGCTGCATCTCCGACTACGAGCCCCAGCCGCTGCTGGTACGCTCCCACCACGGCACCTTCGCTATCACCACCGTAGGCCGCATCAATAACGCAAAAGAGCTGACCAAACAGATCTTTGATCGTGGAAATGCACATTTTCTGGAAATGAGCGGCGGCGACATCAACCCCACTGAACTGGTGGCAGCCCTCATCAACCAGAAGCTGAATCTGATCGACGGCATCCGCTATGCCCAGGAACAGATCGACGGCTCTTTAAGCTTTCTGATTCTGACCCCGAAGGGCATCTACGCGGCCCGTGACCGCCTGGGACGGACACCCCTGGTCATCGGAAAGAAAGAGGAGGCCTACTGTGTCTCCTTCGAAGATTTTGCCTATCTGAATCTGGGCTACGATACCGAACATGTCCTGGGACCCGGCGAAGTAGATATCATCACCCCGGAGGGCTACAAGACCCTGATTACCCCCGGAAAGGACATGAAGATCTGCACCTTCCTGTGGGTCTATTACGGCTACCCATCCAGCACCTACGAAGGCCTGAGCGTCGAAAAAATGCGCTACCGCAGCGGTGAACTGATGGCTAAACGGGACAACGTCAAGCCTGACACCGTCGCAGGCGTCCCCGACAGCGGTCTGGCAGCCGCCATCGGATACTCCAACGCCTCAGGAATCCCGTTTTCCCGTCCCTTTATCAAATACACACCCACCTGGCCCCGCTCCTTCATGCCCACGATCCAGAGCAAACGGAACCTGATCGCGAAAATGAAGCTGATCCCGGTCCACGACCTGATCGAAGGCAAGAGCCTGCTGCTCATCGACGACTCCATTGTCCGCGGCACCCAGTTGGGTGAGACCACCGAATTCCTGTACCACAGCGGAGCCAAAGAAGTCCATATCCGACCTGCATGTCCGCCTATCCTGTACGGCTGCAAATACCTGAACTTCTCCCGCTCCACCTCGGAAATGGAGCTGATCTCCCGCCGGGTCATCGAAAAGCTGGAAAACGGCCATGTCACCGACGAGATTCTGAAGGAATACGCCGACCCCGAGTCCGCCCGCTACGAAGCCATGCAAGAAGAAATCCGCAAGCAGCTGAACTTCACTACTTTGCGCTTCAACCGCCTGGACGACCTCATCGAAGCCACCGGCCTGGACAAGAGTAAGCTCTGCACCTACTGCTGGGACGGCGAGGAGTAATTGTCGATATCAGAAAAAGAGCCAGACTGCGGCGCAGTCCGGCTCTTTTTCGTTCGTTTTATTATAAAGAGAGGGCGCTGCTTACCGACTCATGTCGGAAAACAGCGCCCTCTCTGGGATTTCAGGTTATCATAACCGTCGCCTATATCACTCTCTTTCGAGAAGCATAAGCCACTATGTAATTCTCAAATACCTTAGAAGATTCCTACCAGTGCTCCCAGAATACCTACTACCAGAAGCAGACCGATGCAGGCTACCGGAGTCCAGCCCTTCTTCTTAATCAGGAAGTACAGGCCAAGAGTAATGCCAAGCGGAATCAGCTTCGGCAGGATGCCATCCAGAATGCTCTGGATAACGATCGGGCTATCGCCGTTCTCGATGGTCAGGGCAACAGTTGTTCCACCATAGTTAGATGTCAGAGCACCAACTACGAATACACCCAGCATAGAAGCTGCACGAGTGAACTCTTTTGCGTTAGCGGTCAGAATCTCAATAGCCTTAGAACCAAGCTCATAGGACCAGTTCATCAGGAAGAAACGCAGAGCCATCTGAACAATGTTGAAGATTAACAGGAACAGGATAGGTCCTGCAATAGAACCGTTGATAGCCATGTTCGCTGTAATACCTGCTGTAATCGGAACCAGAGTAAACCAGAACAGAGCGTCACCGATACCACCCAGGGGTCCCATAGCTGCAACACGTACCGCACGGATTGTGTTGATGTCTGCCTTCTGCTGCTCCAGAGAAAGTACAATACCCATTACGAATGTTACCAGGAACGGATGAGTATTGAAGAACTCCAGGTTGTGCTGCATAGAAGTTGAAAGGTCATCCTTATCGGTATGGATTTTCTCCAGTCCCGGAAGGATACAGTAAAGCCATCCTGCTGCCTGCATTCTCTCATAGTTGAAAGAACCCTGCAGATTCAGAGAACGCCATACCATTTTGTTAAGAGTTTTTTTATCAAGCGGCTGAGCCGGTGTTAAATCCTTGTAAGTTGTAGCATTAGATGCCATCCTCTTCACCTCCGTTTCCACCATTTCCAGCGTTCTGCTTAATAGCAACGCGAGTCTGGAAGTCGTACAGTGCAATTGCGATACCAACAAAAGCTACCAGAAGCAGAGCAGAACCGCTCAGATCCGGGATGTAGCCGATGATAGTAGCAAGTGTGAAACCTGCGAAATAGATTCCCCACAGGTCGTTGGAAAGCATGATACGAAGCAAAATAGCAAATCCAACGAAACGCATCATTCCACCAGCGGTGCTGAGACCAGTCATGATCCAAGCGTATTTCTCAGAAATAGCGGTCAGAGTCTCGCCAAGTGCGCTTCCGCCAAGCAGACCAGCTACACAAACGATAGCGAACAGAAGTCCCAGAGCGCCCATAGCCAGGTAGTTCAGACGAACGATACCCTTTGTATCAGCCTTCTCAGCCATCTTGTCCGCTGTAGACATCAGCGGGGACATAACGGTGAACAGCAGAGTTACCATGTACTGACCGATCAGAGCGAACGGAACAGCAAGTCCAACTGCTGCGCTGGTGTCAAGACCAGAAGAGATAGCGAATACAGTAGCCATGATTCCACCGATTACGGCGTTAGGCGGCTGAGCTCCACCAACCGGCATGTTACCGATAGTCATTAACTGATAAGTACCACCTACGATAAGTCCTGTCTGCAGGTCGCCAAGGATTGCTCCGATGACTGCTCCTGTTACGATAGGCTGGTACAGAGATTCCAATAAGTCGAACTGGTCGATGGCCACGATGAAGGACCATACAGCAACCAGTAAAATCTGAATTGCATTAAAACTCATGATTTATACAATCTCCTTTCCAATAGTATAAAGCTGCTTAAAATCCCCCTCATAGGAATTCACAACTTATTTGAACAGCTTCTCAATGTTCTCCGCTGCCTCGGTCGGAACACGACGAATCTCGAGCTCCACACCCAGATCACGAAGCTTTGCAAATGCAGCTACATCTGCGTCGTCTACGGCTACAGAGCCTGCAACCTGACGCTTGCCGTCTGCCATATGCATGTTGCCGATGTTTACCTTCTTGATCGGCACGCCGCCTTCTACCAGCTTCAGTACATCCTGCGGATTCTCACATACAATGAAAATCAGCTGCTTATCAGATGCCTTGTGAATAGTAGAGATGGTCTTTTCAATAGTCCAGTAACGCATGGAAGCATATGCCGGAGCTGCCATATCCATCAGTCCCTGACGAAGCTTGTTACCAGCCACTTCATCATTGGCTACCAGGATTAAGTTTGCGCCGATGGTTCCACACCACTGTGTTGCAACCTGTCCGTGAACCAGACGGTTGTCAATACGTGTTAAAACGATATTGGGCATTTTCATTCCCTCCTTGTTATGATGTACCCCGAAAATCCCCTTCAAGGTGACTTTATTATATCTTATTTGATTCTTTTTGTATTTGTAGTTTTTAGTTGACTTCGTGTTGTTTTTAGTTTCTGTTAATCAAATTTATTC
>NZ_JBOKYU010000043.1:0-18262 GCF_051972735.1 Laedolimicola sp.
CCTTCCCGCTTTTGTTTGTCAATGCAATATTTTATAAAAGTACCATGGAAATGATCACGGTCAGGATTCCGCACACGCCGATGGCCAGGCCGCTCATGGCGCCCTCGGTCTCGCCAAGCTCAATGGCTTTCGAGGTACCTACCGCATGGCTGCAGGCTCCGATGGACAGACCTGCCGCAATCGGGTTCTTTACACGGAAAAGCTTGATCAGATACGGGGCCAGGATACTGCCGAGAATTCCGGTGAAGATAACGGCGATAACCGTCACCGGCACGATGCCGCCGTGGGTCTGGCAGACCTCCACCGCGATGGGGGTGGTGATGGACTTCGGAAGCAGGGAAGCGGTCATGGCCTCGTCCAGTCCGAAGAGCTTACAGAGCACATAGACGCTGCCCATGGAGGACAGGGAGCCTACGGTGCAGCCCACCAGAATCGGGATGGCGTTTTCCTTCAGAAGCTGAAGCTTCGTGTAGATGGATACCGCCAGGCAGGCCGTGGCCGGAGCCAGGAACATATTGATGACGGCGCCGCCTTCGTTGTAGCTGTCATAAGGAATGTCGAACACCAGCAGAATAATCACGATTATGAGGATTGCAATCAGCAGCGGGTTGCAGAAAGGCGATTTCAGCTTCTTCTGAAGCTTTTCTCCGGCCCAGAAGGCCAGAATGCTGAGCGCAATTCCGAAATAGGGGGAAGCCCAAAGTTCACTCATGACGGCCTCCTTTCCTGCGGGAAAGCAGATACATGGTAAAGCGCACGCTGCAAGCTGTGGCCGCAAAGGTAATAATCGTAGTCAGTACACAAATCAGCAGCAGGGGCAGCCAGTTGGCCTTCAGAATATCCAGATAATTGATGACATTCACGCCTGCCGGGATAAAGAAGAAAGCCATGTTGGCCAGCAGAAAGTCCGATTTCTCCCGGATATGGTCAATCTTCAGAAGTCCGGTCAACAGAAAAAGAAAGAGCAGAATCATACCGATGACGCTGGCCGGAAAGGCAAAGGGCAGAAAATGCTCAATCAGCACGCTTAAAGCGCAGATGGAGAAAATAATCCCCACTTGTTTGATGATTTTCATAACATGTCTCCTCATATGTCAGTTTTGGTCAAAACCGTTTCCTATCATACACCAAACAGGCGAATTGCACAAGATGATTTTTCTGTGCATAAGATAGGAAAAAAGAGACAGTATACAGGAGAATTTATGGTGGAAAAGATTGTACTCGACGCAGGGCACGGCGGAAGGAACCCAGGCGCTACGTACCAGGGCCGCCGGGAGAGCGACGACGCCCTCCGCATGGCCGTGGCAGTGGGAAATATTCTGGAAGAAAATGGATATGATGTGATCTATACGAGAACAACGGATGCCACTCAGTCGGTGGGGCAGAAGGCAGCCATTGCCAATGAGGAGGGGGCCGACCTGTTTATCTCCATTCACCGGAACGCTTCGGATTATCCGGGCCAGTACAACGGCGTGCAGACCCTGATTTATGATGATTCCGGATTTAAAAAAGAGATGGCCGAGAATATCAACGCCAACCTGGAGGCATTGGGCTTCCGGAACGCGGGCGTGGATATCCGCCCGAACCTGGTGGTCTTAAACAGCACCCGGATGCCGGCCCTTCTGGTGGAGGCGGGCTTCATCGACAGCGACAAGGATAATCAGCTGTTCGACAGCCGCTTCCAGGCCATGGCCCAGGCCATCGCCGACGGCATCATGGAGACCCTGGAGGAGCCGCCAGTGGCAGCAGTGCCTGATTCGCCGTCCGCCGACGATATGTCTATGACCGGCCAGCCGGAGGAGACATCCGTCCCGGCAGAAGAACTCTACCGGGTTCAGGCCGGAGCCTATCGGGAGCGAGAGAACGCCGAAAACCTCTTAAGCCTTCTGGAAAATGACGGCTTCCCGGCCTATATCATTTGCCATGACGGGCTTTATAAAGTGCAGATCGGCGCGTACGCGCGCTTAAGCAACGCCATCGCCATGGAGCGGGAGGTGCGGGAGAAGGGGTATAATACCTATATTACGACCTATTGATGTTCCAGAGGATAGCAGCCGGGGCGGTATGGAACGCTCCGGCTTATTTTGAGTTCCGGGAACACAGAAAAATCACACTTTCTACACCCATTCCTCACACCTTTTACAAAAAACAAACACATTCCCCCTTTACAATGAATATCAGTCAGCGCCGGGATTTAAGAGGCGCAGGAAGCAGGCGTTTATGAAGGAGGATGAAGCGTGAAGCTGTGGAAGAAAAAGGTGAAGGAATTTGGTAAAGATTTTGAACAGTCAGAAGAGTTCGAAAAAAATGAAGAAATAGGGGACGCGGAAGAATTTGAGACAGAGGAGCCGGGAAAGGAACCTAAGGTTTTGGAAAAGCTGAAAGGCGCAGGCCGAAAAATCGGCGGCTTCGTAAAGAAGCATAAACTTTTGACCATACTTCTGGTACTGGTTCTGATTGCGGCTATTGTGGCAGGCGTCATCTGGCGGGGAAAAAGTAAGAAACCACAGATGCAGGCGATGACCATCGAAACAGCCCGGATAGAGAAAATGGATCTGACCAATTCGGTCAGCGTCACCGGAACCCTGGCTACGGCCAACGGCAAGACCGCCAGCACGACATTGAAGGATATTAAAGTCACCAAGGTTTACGTGGAGGTGGGCGACGAGGTGCAGGAGGGCGACATTATCTGTACCTTTGATTCCTCGGATATCGAGGACGCCCTGGCGGACGCGAAGAACAACTATGCGGTGAACCGGCAGTTGGATGCTTTGGATAATTATGAGACCCAGTATCAGGATACCGTTTCGGATGCGGAGGATAGTCTGCAGGACGCCAAGGATACCCGGGATGCCTATAAAAATGCGTATGCCAACGCCCAGGAGGCGGAGCAGGAGGCGCTGGATAAGCTGAACAGTGTCAAGGCCCAGTACGATACCGACAGTCTGAAAAATGCGTACGACCAGGCAGCCGGTAACCTGAAAAGCGCCATTGGGGCAGTGGACAGTACCGTGACGATTACCGATCTGGAAAGCTATTTAAGTAGTGTAAACGGTTCCCTGCCGGAAAGCTGCAGCAGCGCATACAGCGCCTATCAGAACGCAAAAGCTGCTTACGGGGAGGCACAGAAGGCTGTCAGTGAAGCGCAGAGCACTTACGAGCAGGCCCAGGCGGCGGCCAGCCAGGCTTACAGTGCTTACAGCCAGGCTCAGTCCGCCAGGGAACAGGCTCAGGAACAGTACGACAGCACCGTGGAGCAGGCAGAAAAGACCTATGAGAAGGCAAAATTACAGGATCAGCTGGTGAATGATGACGATGCTCTGAACAAGATTGAAGATTATGAGGAGCAGCTTAGCGACTGTACCGTCTATGCCTCCATGTCCGGCACCATTACAGCCCTGAATGTGGAGGAGGATAACGTATTCGCGGGCGGTACCATTTACGAGATTCAGGATGTGCATAACTTTATCGTGGACGCCACCGTAGACGAGTATGATGTGGTCAATCTGGAAAAGGGACAGACGGCTTATGTGAAGACGGATTCTCTGGGTGACGAGGAGCTGGAGGGCGAGGTTACCTACGTGGCGCCCACAGGAACCACAGGACAGACCATGGGCTCCAACAGCGGCACAGCTTCCTATGAGATTCAGATTACTCTGAAGGAATCTCAGGATAAGCTGCGGGCCGGTATGACGGCTTCGGTCAGCATTGCGCTGGAGGAGAGCAGGAACGCGCTGGCAGTGCCCTATGACTGCGTGCAGACCAATGCGGGCGGCGACAGTGTCATTTATGTAGATGACAATGGCGAGAAGAAAGAGGTCAAGGTAACGACCGGCATCGAGACTGATTATTATACGGAGGTTATCAGCGATGAACTAAGCGAGGGCATGACTGTATATTTGTCTACGCCCTTGCAGCAGAGCACAGGTCAGAGTGGTTCCGATGACGCTGGCAGTCAGGATGGCGTCACCTTCAACTTCGGAGGCGGCGGAGATATGGGCGGCGGTCCTTCCGGCGGATCCGGCGGACCGGGAGGCGGAGCATCCGGCGGCGGTGGCGCTCCGGGCGGATTCTAAGGAGGCGGTCATGACAGAAGAACAGAACATCATCGATTTAAGACAGATTGTGAAACGGTTTTATGTGGGCCAGCCCAATGAGCTGGAGATCCTGCACAGCATCGATTTACAGGTGAAAAAGGGCGAGTTTGTGTCCATCGTAGGCGCATCGGGTTCCGGCAAAACTACGCTGATGAATATCATCGGCGTGCTGGACCGCCCCACCAGCGGGGCCTACACCCTGGACGGTGTGGATGTTGCGGGCGCCAAAGACAAAGAACTGTCCGGTATCCGTAACCGGAAGATTGGTTTTGTATTCCAGACCTACAACCTGATCAGCCGTACCACGGCCCTCCGCAACGTGGAGTTGCCCATGATGTACGCAGGCGTGGGCAAAAAGGAACGTCAGGAGCGGGCAAAATACTATCTGGAAATGGTCGGCATGAGCGAGCGGATGACTCACAAGCCCGACGAGCTGTCCGGCGGTCAGAAGCAGCGCGTGTCCATCGCCCGTGCCATGACCAACGACCCGTCCATCATCCTGGCAGACGAGCCCACCGGCGCTCTCGATTCCGTTACCGGACGGAAAATCATGGATATTTTCCATAAGCTCCATGAGGAGCAGGGCAAGACTATCGTGCTGATTACCCATTCCAATGAGCTGGCCTCTGAGACGGAGCGCATCATCACCCTGAAGGATGGCTGCATCATCGGAGAGAGAAAGGGGAGTGGAGCGCCATGTTAATCGGAGAAAATATCATGCTGGCCCTGAACGGTCTCTTGGCAAATAAAATGCGCGCCCTTCTGACCATGCTTGGTATCATCATCGGCATTGGCTCAGTCATCGCTATCATGAGTGTGGGCAATTCCATCAGCAGTTCTGTGAGCAGCTCTATGGAGGACATGGGCGTCAACAACATCACCCTGGGCGTGTCCCAGAAGAGTACCAGCGAGACCAGCACGGCGGATGGCCGGGTCTTCATGGGCTTTTCCCGGGGCAGCACCATGGATGACGAGGATTACATCACCGACGAGATGCTGGACGCCATGAAGGAGGAATTTGCCGATTCCATCCGTGAGATTCTCTTAAGCGAGTCCGCAGGAAGCGGCGCCGCCGAGGATGGGAACCTGACGGCAAATGTGACACTGACCGGCGTAAACACAGCATATCTGGAAAATGAGGATTTGACGCTGCTGGCAGGCCGTACCCTGACAGAGACCGACCAGACCAAAACTAAGAGGGTGGTGCTGGTATCCGACAAGCTGGCGGACAGTTTATTTGACGGCGATTACGACGCGGCAGTGGGCAGCGAAGTACAGGTCTATGTGAGCAACCGGTATTACAGCTACGCCATCGTGGGCGTCTACGAATACGAGGACAGTGGCTTCACCACAGAATCCGACGACGATATTTACACTTCCTTATATATGCCTCTGGAGGCAGCACGGAATCAGAATCATTCTACAGCCGGTTATTCACAGCTAACCATTGTGACGGCCTCCGGCGTGGATTCCACCAGCCTCTGCACGGAGCTGGAAAACTGGTTTAATAACAGCTATTACCGGAACAACGACAGCTTCGAAATCAGCGCTAGCAGCATGGAAAGTATGGTTTCCTCCATGACCAGTATGCTGTCTACGGTGTCCATTGCCATCTCCGTCATCGCAGGAATTTCCCTGCTGGTAGGAGGTATCGGTGTTATGAATATTATGCTGGTGTCCATCACGGAACGAACCCGGGAAATCGGCACCCGAAAGGCTCTGGGAGCCACAAACGGCTCCATCCGGCTTCAGTTTATCACAGAATCCATCGTTATCTGCCTGTTGGGCGGCTTCATCGGCATTGTGCTGGGACTTATTTTGGCGGCGGTAGCCACCAATGCCCTGGGCTACGCGGCGAAGCCCTCCGTGGGCGGTATCGTATTTTCCGTGACCTTCTCGATTCTCATCGGCGTGTTCTTCGGTTATTATCCGGCCAATAAGGCGGCGAAGATGAATCCGATTGAGGCATTACGGTACGAATAAAAGAATCATAAAACAGATAGTGTCGCTACGAGATACATAAAATGGTATCCGTGGCGGCACTATTTTTGCCTGACCTGCCTTTTACCGTTTTAAAACGGAAATCCACTTGGTTGAGTTTTGGGGCGAAAATTTCTATAATAGGAATAAACGAAAGCGGACGGAGGTAGATGATATGGATTCCAATAAACAAAAGATATTAGAGCAGCTGCAGCCGGATGCCTATATCACGGCCATGACAATCGCGGAACGGGTCGGAATGAGCGAGAAAACTGTGCGCAGCAGGATTAAGGAGCTGAATCTGGAACTGCGGCAGGCAGGGGCGCAGATTGTGTCCAAGAAGGCCTTTGGCTTTTCCTTAAGCATCACAGATAAAGAGGTGTATGAAGCGTGGAAGCGGAATCCGAAAGCCGGGGAGGAGAGCCTGCCGTCGATTCCGGCGGAACGTGCGCAGTATCTGCTGGGGTATCTCCTGAATCAGAATGCTTATGTGAAAATGGATGACTTAAGTGAGTTTTTCTATATCTCGCGCAACACGTTGACGGCGGATATCAAACAGGTGGAATGCATTCTGAATCTGTATCATCTGAAGCTGGAGCGGCGTCCGGGATATGGAATCTGTGTGATCGGCAATGAATTTGACCGGCGGATCTGCATGGAAAACTGCCTGTTGAAGAGCGGTCCCGGAAGATTTATCAGCAGTAACAGCCAGGAAATGATTCAGAAGCTGGCCGGAATCATCCAGGAGGTACAGAAAAACTGCGGTTTGAAAATATCGGAGCTTGCGATGGAATCCCTGTTGTATTACCTGTATATCAGCGGAGGACGCATAGAGAGGGGACATGTGATCGAAGCGGAGCGGGAAGACATGAAGAAGCTTCAAAGTACACTGATGAATTACGCGCTGGAAACCGCAGGGCAGCTGCTGGATAGACTGAAGGAAGCTTCCGGTATCTCATATCCGGAGAGCGAACTGTGTTATCTGGCCCTCTATATCAGCAGCAAGGCTTCGGCGACTTCCGGGACGGGGATGGGAATAAATCCGGTGATTCCCGGTTATATTGACGAGCTGACGACGAAAATGCTGGAAGCCGTGTACGAGACCAATGGCGCGGATTTTCGGGACAACCTGGATTTGCGTATGTCCCTGAATGTCCATATGGCGTCCTTTGATATCCGTATGAAATACGACCTGACCATGCAGAACCCGATTCTGGATAATATCCGGAAGAATTACGCTTACGCCTACACCCTTGCCATGACGGCCTGTACTCTGTTGGGCCAGCATTATGGAAAAGAGATTCCGGAGGATGAAGTGGGTTATTTTGCGCTGCTTTTCGCGCTGGCAGTGGAAAAGCAGGAGAAACCCATCCGGAAAAAGAATATCGTGGTAGTCTGCGTATCGGGCCGGGGCAGCTCCCAGCTTTTTATGTACCGCTACAAGCAGGCCTTTGGAAAATATATCAACCAAATCTACGAAAGTACGGTAAGGGAATTAAAGGATTTTGATTTTCGTGGGAAAGAGATTGATTACGTATTTACGACAGCGCCGCTTCGGGACAGCATTCCGGTACCGGTGGTGGAAATTTCCCTGTTTTTTGACAGCGGGGAAATCGAACGGTATCGCTGTCTGTTTGAGCAGGGAGAGGAGAAATTTCTACAGCAGTATTTTGACGAGCGGTTGTTCCTGAGAGGTCTGAAAGGGGACAGTAAGGAAGAAATTTTAAGGAAGATCTGTGAGCGGATTCATGAGAACTATGATCTGCCGGACGGCTTTCTGGAATCCGTCCTGACCCGTGAAAAAATGGGACAGACAGATTTTGGTAATCTGGTAGCCCTGCCCCATCCCTATCGGGTCATGACGGAAGAACGTTTCGTGGCGGCAGCCGTACTGGAAAAACCGGTGTGGTGGGGAAATCACGAGGTGCAGGTGGTATTTCTCATGTCCATGTCCGGGCGCGACAAGGATGTGGAGCGGGTCTATCAGACCACGGCGGAGTTTGTGTTCCATGGAGACGCTGTGAAGAAATTTCTGGCTGATCCGCAGTACACAACGCTGATGCGGATCTTAAGCGGCTATGCGGCCAAGTTTTAAAAAGTTACCGCTTTGAGCAGGTAACAATCTGGTTGGAGTGAAAAGTGTAAGAATGCTATGATAAATTTGCCCGGGAAACATGAAGGAGGAAACACAATGGAAAACAGCTTTGAAACAGTTGTAACAGAATTAATCGTACAGGCAGGAGACGCAAGAAGTCTGGCGCTTCAGGCCGTACGGGAAGGCAGAAGACAGAACTGGGACGAAGTGGATAAACTGATGAAGGAGTGCGATTCCGCCATGGTGAAGGCACATGAGGTACAGACGGAGCTGATTCAGCGTGAACTGAACGGCGCGCCGGTGGAGATGAATCTTTTGATGGTTCACGCGCAGGATCATGTGATGAATGCCATGACAGTCAGGGATCTGGCAGCGGAAATGCTGTCCATGCTTGGTTCCAAAACAGAGTACTAAGGGGGAAAATTATTATGAAGGAGAAACTGACAAACGCAATTCTGAAGGTTGCGGAAGTGCTGCAGATGAATAAATATCTGACGGCCATTCGTAACGGATTTACCACATTATTACCGATTATCATCTGCGGATCATTTTGTTCCCTGATGCTGAGTGTAGTATGTTCAACCACAACCACCGGATTTTCACTGGCGAAATTCCATGGACTGGAATGGCTGGCAAAGCTGACGCCGATTTTTGACGCGGCCAATTACGCGACCATGAACTTCCTGGCTATCGGCCTGGTGGTACTGATTGCCATGGATCTGGGACGCCATTACGGCCATAAGGATCCCTGTCTTCCTATCGTGGCGCTGGGCGCTTATATCGCGCTGTGCAGCACCGTGGTAACAGGAACCACAGAAAGTGGCGAGGCTTACACGGTAGCCAATGTACTGGCTGTAAACTTTACCAATTCCAAAGGCTTATTTATGGCGATTATCGCAGGCATCACCAGTAGCGAGCTGTACCTGCACCTGATGAAATCCAAGCACCTGCTGATTAAGATGCCGGATTCCGTGCCGCCCAATGTGACAGCGTCCTTCGCGTCCCTGTTTCCGGGCATGCTGACCGTGCTGATTTTTGCGGCGTTCAGCTTTGGTTTTGAAAGTATCTTCAAGCTTTCTGTAAATGACGCAATTACCATGTGTATTCAGGTTCCGCTGTCCAAGATTATCACGACGGTTCCGGGATTTATCGCACTGTTTATGTTTTCCAATATTCTATGGTCCTTTGGTATCCACGGACCGCAGGTACTGCAGCCCATCTACACGGCGACCATGCTTCAGGCGCTTCAGGAGAATACCGACGCCGTACTGGCGGGTGCGCAGGCCACCAATATCTTCAACCGTTCCTTTATTTCCGTATTTTCCGCAGGAACCGGAGCGGGTATGACCGGTATGCTGGCGCTGGCAATTCTGCTGTTCTCTAAGCGTGAGGATCAGAGAGCCGTATCCAAGCTTTCTATCGCGCCGGGCTTATTCAATATCAATGAGCCGATGATTTTCGGTATTCCGATTGTCATGAACCCGATTTACTGTATTCCGTTTATCTTAGCTCCCGCAGTCAGCATTACCTTTGGTTATGTTATGACCGCTATCGGCTTCGCAAAGCCAATGGCCTACGCGGTTCCGGCTACCACGCCGATTATTTTGAAATCGTTCCTGGCCACAGCAGGAGATATTCCAACCATGATCACGGAGATTATGGCGCTGTTTCTGGTATTTCTGCTCTATGTGCCCTTTGTATTGATTTCCAATAAGCAGGCGGCGGAAGAGAAGAAGCAGCAGGAAGAGACAGCATAAAGAGGAGAGAAAATAATTATGGAAAAGAAAGGCGTAAAGATCGTAACCATCGGAGGCGGTTCCAGCTATACGCCGGAGCTGATGGAAGGTTTTATTAAGAGATATGAAGAACTCCCCATCCGGGAAATCTGGCTGGTGGATGTGGAAGGCGGAAAGGAAAAGCTGGAGATTGTGGGCGCGTTGGCCCAGAGAATGTGGGACGCTTCGCCTTATGATGTGAAGGTACATCTGACCATGGACAGGAGAGAGGCGCTTCCGGGCGCGGATTTCGTAACGACACAGCTTCGCGTGGGTCTCCTGAACGCGCGGATTAAGGACGAGCGAATCCCCCTTTCCCATGGACAGCTTGGACAGGAGACCAACGGAGCGGGCGGTATGATGAAGGCGCTGCGTACGGTGCCGGTGGTGCTGGAGATTGTGGAGGATATGAAGGAACTTTGCCCGGACGCATGGCTGATAAATTTCGCCAATCCCTCCGGTATCGTGACAGAAGCGGTGCTTCGTTACGGAAACTGGAAAAAAGTGGTTGGACTCTGCAATGTGCCTATTAACCTGATGATCAAGGAACCGGCCATGTTTGATAAGACCGGAGACGATTATGTATTCCAGTTTGCGGGACTGAACCATTTCCACTACCACAGAGTTTTTGCGGCGGAAGACGGAAGAGAGTTGACAAAAGAATTTATTGACCGTATCTTTGAGGTGGAGGATGACGGAACGCCGGCCAATATCCATAAGGAAAAGTTCCTGGAGGATCAGCTGAAGAGCATGAACTGTATCCCCTGCGGCTATCTGCGTTACTACTATATGTACGGCGATATGCTGAAATTCGAGCTGGGTCAGTTTGAGAAGCATGAGACCCGCGCGGAGCTGGTGCAGCAGACAGAAAAAGAGTTGTTTGATCTCTATAAGAATCAGGAGCTGCATGAAAAACCGGAGCTTTTGAGCAAGCGCGGCGGCACCTATTACAGCGACGCGGCCTGCGAGTGCATCAATGCTATTTACAATAATAAGGGAACCGTTATGGTGGTTTCTACCGAGAACCGGGGAGCCGTAAGCGATTTGCCGGAGGGCTGCGCCGTGGAGGTATCCAGCCGAATGACCTCCCGTGGACCGATGCCGCTGGCGTGGGGCAGCTTTGAGCCCTCTGAGCGGGGCTGGCTGCAGGTTATGAAGGCGACCGAAGAATGCATTATCAAGGCCGCGGTAGACGGAGATTACGGTCAGGCTGTGCAGGCGTTCCAGATGAACCCGATTATCAATGCAGGCCGGGGAGCCAAGGCGCTGCTGGATGAGATGCTGGTAGCCAATAAGAAGTTTCTGCCCAGATTCCGTGAGAAGATTGAAGCGCTTGAGGCAGCAGGTGTGGCGCCCCAGGATCCAGTGGTAAAGGAATTGTGTGAGAAAGGACTGTAAAGGTATGAAAAAAATCGTATTGCTCTGCTCTACAGGAATGAGCACCAGTTTAATGGTAAATCGCATGCGGGAAGCCGCGAAACGGGACAATTATGAGTGTGAAATTAACGCCTATGGTCTGGCCGAGGCAGCCAATGTGGTGCCGGGAAGCGACTGCGTCCTGATTGGACCGCAGATTCGGTTCAATGTGCCGAAGCTTCAGGCAGCTTATCCGGGCATCCCGATTGAGGACGTGGACATGAGAGTCTATGGAACCATGAATGGGGAAGAGGCCCTGAAAGCAGCCAGAAAACTGATAGGTGATTAAGATGAGAGATGTGATGGAACTTCCGAAGATTCAGAAAGCGCTTGCATTCTTGAAGGCGGATGACGAAAATACCCTGCAGGAGCAGTTGGAAATGTGCCAGATTCCCGCGCCATCCCATCAGGAAAAGGAAAAAGCGGAATATGTACTGCGTAAAATGCAGGAGATTGGCTTGGAAGATGTGCATACGGATGCGGTCTGGAATGTGTTTGGAACCATAAAAGGAGACGGAAACGGTCCGAAGCTTCTGTTTGCGGGGCATACGGACACGGTATTTCCGGCAGGGACGGATTTGACGGTGCATGAGGAAAATGGCTGTTACCGATGCCCGGGCATCAATGACGACACGCGGGCCGTAGCGGAGCTGCTCTCCATCGCGAGAGCTATGAAAGCCAATGGAATCCATGGTGAGGGCGATATCGTGTTCTGCGCCAATGTGTGCGAAGAGGGTCTGGGAGATCTGAAGGGTGTAAAATACATCTTCGAAAATCCCAACGATTATGACGGTTTTGTATCTATAGACAATCCGGTGACAGGCGGAATTGTATACACGGCCACCGGCAGCAGACGGTTCCGGGTGACATTCCGGGGACCCGGCGGTCACAGCTTTGCGGATTTCGGAATTCCCAGTCCCATCCATGCCCTGGGCCGCGCCATGAGCCGGATTGCGGACTTTCAGGTACCGCCGATGCCAAAGACTACCTTTAACATCGGTGTGATTGAGGGCGGTACTTCGGTCAATACCATTGCGGAAAATGCGTCCATGCTGGTGGATATCCGTTCAGACAGCCCGGAGGAGCTGAAACGCTTAAGCGCTGAGCTGGAGACGGCGGTGAGACAGGCGGAGCAGGAAGAAAATGGAAGACGACCGGACGGAGAAGGCGTGAAAGCGGAAATTGAGCTGGTGGGCAACCGCCCGGCGGGAACCCAGCCAAAGGATTGTAAAATTGTGCGCGCGGCATGGACGGCGGCGGAGATGTTGGGGATTACTCCGGAACTTCGGGATGAGTCCAGCACTGACGCGAATATTCCCATCAGTCTTGGCATCCCCGCCATTACCGTGGGACGGGGCGGCGAGGAGGGCGGCGTCCACACAATTCACGAGTGGTTTAAGCCGGTGGACGCATATCTGGGTCCCCAGAAAAATATGCTTCTGATTCTGCTCCTGTCCGGCGTGGAGGGCGTCTGCGATTATCAGCTCGCGAGGCGGAACGCATAGATGAAGAGAAAGAAGAATACAGGGGAATTCCTGCTTCTGTGTCTTCTGATGCTGGCACTGGGATGTTTATACACCTGGTCTTATCTGGCCGTTTTGCTGGAAGATACGCTACAGTGGAATTCAGGAATGACAGCAGATATCTTCACCTGTTCAATTATTTTTTACAGTGTGGGGAATATCATGGGAGGAATCTTAAGCAAAAGAGTCCGTGGCAGAAGCATTTTCCTGATTTCTGCTGTCTGTATCCTGGCGGGACTCTGGTGCGCGGCAGATATCCGAAGCTATGGAGCGGTCATGGGCTTCTACGGCGTCCTGTACAGCCTGGGCGTCGGTCTGGCCTACAATACAGGCATGAGCTTGGCCAAAAGGCATCTGGGCCAGAATATGGGAACCGGCATGGGGATTCTGCTCTTTGCCAATGGCAGTACTGCGTTTCTGGCGGGTGGCCTGTTGCAAGGACTTTTGGACACACGGGGAATCTCCGGAACCGTGCGGGTACTGGGTCTGGTGATTACGGCGGTAGTATTGCTCTGCATGTTGGTTTCGCAGACACCGGACAAGCGGCAGAATGGTGGAAAATCAGAGATTTCTTTTCGGATATTAAAAGAAAAAAAGTTTTATCTGCTCTACCTCTGGGGCGGCCTGCTGGCGGCCATGGGACTTTTTGTGGTGGGAAAATCCACGTCGATTCTGGCGGAGATTACAGAGGAACCGTTTCTGTTGGCCGGTATTGCAGGCGCGGTGGCCGTGTGCAACGGAGCGGGAAGAATCATTTCCGGTCAGCTGTTTGACCGAAAAGGGACGTTCTGGTGCATTAGAAAATTATCTGTGCTGGCAGCAACGGTTACTCTGCTTTTATTTATCAGCTTTGTAAACCGGTGGGGCTGGGTGTGCGCGGCGGCCATTCTGCTCTGTGCCTATCTGATGGGAGCAGTGTCTCCGAGCATTGCCATGTTCGCGAAAACCTATTTTGATAATGAAGATTACGAAATCAATTTTTCGATCTTCGCGTCGGAAATTGTAATTAGTTCCCTGATTGGCTCAACACTCACCGGGAAAATGGCGGTTCATTTCGGAAGCTATCAAAATAGCATCCTGATGCTGGTGGCGATGGCCTGGACAGCCTGGGCGGTAGGAGCCTATTTTCTGAAAATACAGAAGTGTGAATGATGAAAAAGTATCGTTTGATAAAGCTTGTCAAAATTAATATAAATTGGTAAAATAACAGTGTCGATAAAGGGTATGTCATGTGAAAAAGGCGTATATCCAGTCGGCACTGTTTTCTTAGTAAAACAGGATTCATTTTACACGATATGCAGCGCGGTGTCTTCCGCAGCTGTTCACGAAAGATAAAGGTCTGGATTTCAGTTCGAAATCAATACACCCAAAGTACGCCCGAAGGGCGAAGTGTGCAAAAATGTAACAGAAAAAAGCTATTCTATGCCCTTGCAGGAAGGAGAAGTAAAACGTATAATAAAAAGGAGAGAACAGGACATGAGTAATCGAACGATTTCCAAATCAAAGCGTCGGAAGCGAGGCGGCTTTCACGGAACCAGAAAACCGGTACAGAGAGAGCATAAGGATCGGCTGTTTCGTCTGATATTTCAGGATGAGGAGGATCTGCTGGAGCTGTACAATGCTGTAAATGGCACAGACTATCAGAATACGGCAGATCTGGAGATTACCACGATAGAGGACGTCATCTATCTGAGCATGAAAAATGATTTGTCGTTCATGTTTGGAGTTACGATGAATCTGTACGAGCATCAGAGTACTTGGAATGAAAACATGCCGCTGCGGGGATTTTTTTACTTCTCGGAGTTATATCAGCGGTACTTGAACAGGCAAAACATTAAGCTTACAGACGAGAAAAAGCCAGTGATGGTTCCATTCCCCAAGTATGTGGTGTTTTATAACGGAACAGCAAATATGCCGGATCGAGTGGAAATGAAGCTTTCTGACTGTTTTTTAAAACCGGATCGGGAAGAAGGAGAACCTTGTCTGGAGTGTAAAGCGACCGTATTGAATATCAATGCGGGCCGGAATAATGAAATGATGCGGAAATGCCGTAGATTATCAGATTATGCGGAGTTCATCGCGCAGATTCGCTGGAAGATGGATGAAGGTTGGTCCCTGGAAGAGGCAACGGAGATTAGTATCAAGCGGTGCATTGACAGGGGAATACTGGCAGATATCCTGACAAAACATGGAACGGAGGTGTGCAGGATGATACTGACAGAGTATGATGAACAGGAAGAACGGGAATATCAGAGAGCAGAGGGCCGCGCAGAAGGCCGGGAGTTAGGCCTGGCAGAAGGCATAGAAAGAGGCCTGGCGGAAGGGATAGAAAAAGGGATAGAAAGAGGCGTGAATCTGAGCAGACTGACTCAGATTCAGAAGAAATACGCCAAAGGAAAGTCTCTGGATCAGATGGCGGAGGAGCTGGAAGAAGAAAAGGAAAAGCTCCGGCCTTTGTACGAATTGGCAGTGAAATATCCGGACAGGACGGCGGAAGAATTATTGGAACTGCTGGAGAAGTAGGATACCATATCAAAAGAAGATGTCCGAAGAGAACATACAAAAGAGAAAGCGAGACAAAGGAGGAGGTCACATGAACGGATTTCAGTATTACACACCCACAAAGGTAGTATTCGGAAAGGATACAGAACATCAGGCCGGAGCGCTGGTACGGGAGTTTGGCGGAACGAAGGTGCTGGTGCATTACGGAAAGGGGAGCGTGAAACGGAGCGGTCTTCTGGATCGGGTGTTTCAGTCTCTGGACGAGGCAGGAATTCCCTGGGTAGAGCTGGGCGGCGCAGTGCCGAATCCCCATCTGTCCCTGGTTCATGAGGGGATTGAGCTTTGTAAAAAAGAAGGGGTAGACTTCATTCTGGCAGTAGGAGGCGGAAGCGCCATTGACTCTGCCAAGGCCATCGGGTATGGCGTCAAATACGACGGCGAGGTCTGGAATTTCTATGAAAAAATCGCGGTGGCGAAGGACTCCGTCCCGGTAGGCGTGGTGCTGACTCTGGCAGCCACCGGAAGTGAAATGAGCAATTCCTCTGTCATTACCAATGAGGAGGGCTGGCTGAAGCGGGGCTACAGCAGCGATCTGGGCAGGCCAAAATTCGCGATTATGAATCCGGAGCTGACCTATACCCTGCCGGAATATCAGACCATGAGCGGCTGTGTGGATATTATGATGCACACCATGGAGCGGTATTTCTCCCATGAGATGAATACGGAGCTGACGGACAGTCTGGCGGAGGGTCTTTTAAAGACAGTGATGCATCAGGCAAAGATTCTGCTGAAAAATCCGCAGGATTATGACGCCCGTTCTGAGATTTTCTGGGCGGGAAGTCTGTCCCACAACGGGCTGACCGGCTGCGGCAGAGTGGGTGACTGGGCCTGCCATCAGCTGGAGCATGAGCTGGGCGGCATGTTCGATGTGACCCACGGTGCGGGACTGGCGGCAGTCTGGGGAAGCTGGGCACGCTACGTATATATGAATGACATTCCGCGTTTTGCTAAATTCGCAGTAAATGTCATGGATGTTCCGTATAATTACGCAGATCCGGAGAAAACTGTTCTGGAAGGTATTGAGGCGCTGGAAGATTTCTTCCGTTCCATCCATATGCCCACCAGCGTCAGAGAGCTTGGTGTAGAACTGACGGAAGCGCAGATTCTGGAGCTGGCCTACAAGTGCAGCCATATGGATAAGCGGACCATCGGCGGCATTCAGAAGCTGACCAGATCAGATATGGCGGAAATCTACCGGATGGCGAAGTAAATCTTGTATGAGTGGTACCCTGGCAGAAATGTCAGGGTATTTTTTACATGGACAGTATGCAATCGGAGATTTGAAGCAGAGAGAAATATTATGTGCTGTGAATAAAGCGGAGGCTTGAAAAATCACCTGGAAAATGATACAGTAGCATCAGAATTTAAGTATAAGCAGGTGAAAAATTGGATACACAGGTAAGAAAATTAGATTATGATAATATCGATTCGGAGATTATGAAAGAGGCGGGTGATATTATCCGGGCCGGCGGCCTGGTGGCCTTCCCCACCGAGACTGTCTATGGCCTGGGCGGAGACGCCCTGAATCCCCGGTCGTCCATGAAGATTTACGCAGCCAAGGGACGTCCCTCGGACAATCCCCTGATTGTACACATAGAAGAACGGGCGGATCTGTATAAAATTGCGGCGAAGGTTCCGGAAAAGGCAGAAAAAATGATGGATGCCTTCTGGCCGGGACCACTGACTCTGATTTTCCCCAAGACGGATCGGGTACCTTCCGAGACCACAGGCGGCCTGGATACGGTAGCAGTGCGGATGCCGAGCGACGGGATTGCGGCGGCCTTTATCCGGGCTGCAGGCGGTTTTATTGCAGCTCCCAGCGCCAATGTATCGGGTCGTCCCAGCACGACTACGGCAGCCCATGTGATAGAAGATCTGTCCGGACGGATCGAGATGATTCTGGATGGCGGCCAGGCAGTGATTGGCCTGGAATCTACCATTGTGGATATGAGTGTAGAGCCTCCGGTCATTCTGCGCCCGGGCGCCATCACAAAAGATATGATGGAAGCAGTCATTGGTCCGGTAGAGATTGATAAGGCGATCATCGCTCCGAACTCAGGCGTTAAGCCCAAGGCTCCCGGCATGAAATACCGCCATTACGCGCCCAGAGCCGATTTAACCATCGTGGAAGGCCCAAGTGACAAAGTAGTCGAGACCATGAATCGGATGGCTGCAGAGGCCGAAGAGAGCGGTAAAAAAGTAGGTATGATAGCCACCGACGAGACAAAGTCCTGTTATCCCCACGGCATCGTCATGAGCCTGGGAGCCCGCAGTAACGAAGAAGAGATCGCGCAGCATCTCTTTGAGGTACTTCGTAAATTCGACGACACGGATGTGGATTGTATCTTCTCCGAATCCTTCGAAGACGCCGCCATCGGTGCCGCCATTATGAACCGGCTGCTGAAGGCAGCGGGACATAAAGTAGTACGGGTATAGCCATCCAGTTTGCTTAGAAAACCAGAAACCAGGAGCGGCGGAGGAATTTCTTCTAAGATAGTGTCCGGCTTTTCGCGCACTGGTGTCTGACTGGAGCGGACCTTGAGTCCGAGCCAGACAGATACCTGTCCGTGAAACGTCCGAACACTTCAGAAGAAAATCCTCCGCCGCTCCTGGTTTCGTCCGTTCGTGAAACGTCCGAACACCTCAGAAGCAAATTCCGCGCCCCCTTCTTTTTTCGTCCGTTCTTACAAAACAAAAAAGCTTTCCAGAATCCTCTGAAAAGCTTTCATGATGCAGGAGATGGGACTTGAACCCACACAGCCTTGCGACTACAGGCACCTGAAGCCTGCGCGTCTGCCATTCCGCCACTCCTGC
>NZ_JBOKYU010000044.1:0-18258 GCF_051972735.1 Laedolimicola sp.
GGCGGTATCGACCTGGATAACTTCCGCGAGATCATGGAGATCGTTCTGAACGCCGGCGTAGAGAAGGTGATTCCGCATGTATACTCCTCTATTATCGACAAGGCTACCGGCAACACCCGCATTGAGGATGTGAAGAAGCTGCTGGCCATCGTGAAAGAGCTGGTATAAAAAAGATAGTTCTATCATATTTCCATAACAAGACTTTACATACGGGACAGAAGAAAAGGGCAGGAGGCTGCAAGGCCGACCTGCCTTTTTCACGTCCCCGAGCCGCAAAAGTATGGAAAAAACGCACAAAAACGGATCCGTGTGTATCATGCAAAATCACGAAAAACAGAAAACAGACGAAAAAACATTAGAAAAACAGAAAATATTTTGATAAAATAAAAATAACGTAGTAAATAGACCGGAAGGAGGTTTCTCATGTTTGAAAAAGGCGGCTATATTGTATATGGAACGACAGGCGTGTGTCTGGTGGAAGAGATTACGGGAATGAAGATGAAGGGAGCCTCCGGGGAGAAGCTTTACTATGTGCTTCGCCCCTGCTTTCAGAAGGGCAACACCATTTTCACACCGGTGGACAACAGCAAAATCGCCATGCGGGCCGTCATGAATAAGGCAGAGGCGGAAGCGCTGGTGGAGCGGATTCCGGAGATTGAGGAACTGACGGAGACAGACGATAAGGAACGGGAGCGCCTTTACAAAGAAGCCATCAAAAGCGGTAAGCCGGGGGAATGGATTCGGATCATCAAGACCTCGTACCTGCGCAGCCGGAAGCGGGAGGCGGAAGGCAAGCGTGCCACTACGGTGGACGATCGGTATTTCCATACGGCGGAGGAGCATCTGTATGCGGAGCTGGCTGTGGTGCTGGGAATGGAGAAGGACGATGTGCGACAGTATATCGGGCAGAAAATCGAGCTGCTGGAGGTATAGATAGCGGATATGGTAGTGGGACGAAAAGCCGGAAAGGTTTTTCGTCCTTTTCAGATCCGGAAAAGAAAGAAAAACTTAAGAATTGGCAGATTGACAGGTGCAGCTGTTTATGGTAAGGTTTAATTGAATAAACCGGTTTAAAGTGATAGACTATATAACATGGAAAAGATATGGAGGTGCAAAATCTCAATGGAAGATTTAAAGTTATACGACGCGGAATATCGTCTGCTGGAGATTGTATGGGAAAAGGAGCCCTTAAGCTCCACAGAACTTTACAAGGAATGCCTGCCGAGACTGGGCTGGAAGAAATCGACCACTTACACAGTGCTTCGAAAGCTGGTAGAACGGGAAATCCTGAAAAATGAGAACGGGGCTGTGACAGCCCTGGTAAAGAAGGAGACTGTGCAGCGTTACGAGAGCCAGGCTGTGGTAGAAAAATGGTTTGATCATTCTCTGCCGGGTTTTGTGGCAGCATTCCTGGGGGAGAAGAAGCTTAGCCGGAAAGAGGCTGAGGAACTGAAGCAGCTGATTGACACTTATCAGGAAGACGGGGAGGATATGAGATGACGGACTTTATGACGGTATTAGGGAATCTGACTCTGGCTGCTTCACTGGCGGTTCTGCTGGTTCTGGCGGTGCGGGTGCTTCTGGCGCGGCTGCCCAAGCGATATCTGACGTTTTTGTGGCTGCCGGTCTTTTTTCGGGCTGTGTGTCCGGTTTCATTTCAGTCGCCTTTCAGTCTTTACCGGATTCTGAATGGAGTGCCGGGCTTTCACTCGACAGGTGGCAGAATGACCTTTACTCTGGCCGGATACCAGAGCGCAAGGATAACAGCAGTGCTGGAGCGCATAGGAAGCGCACTGAGCGATGGAAAGGGTGCTGCGGCTGTAAATGCGGCGACGGTAACGGAGGCAGGAGCAGAGGTTATATTGGAAAATATCCTGTTTGGAATCTGGCTGGGCGGCGTGACAGTGGTGTTGCTTTACGGTCTGTTTTCCTGGCTGCGGCTGCGCAGGAAGACTGCTCTGGCAGTGAAGCTGGAAGAGGGCGTCTATGAGTCGGATCGGATAGGCTCTGCCTTTCTGCTGGGGTTTTTCCGGCCGCGGATTTATCTTCCGGCGGGACTTGCGTCAGAAGAACGGATTCTGGTACTGACGCATGAGAAGACCCATAAGCGGCGGCAGGATTCCCGGGTAAAATTGTTGGCCTGGCTGGTATGTGTGGTACACTGGTTCAATCCCCTGCTGTGGCTGGCCTTTATACTGCTGGCCCGGGATATGGAGATGGCCTGCGATGAACAGGTGCTGGAACAGTTGGGGACGGAGGAAAAGAAGCGTTACAGTACCTTCTTGCTGAAGCTTTCCGCACCGGGCGCGTTTCTGACTGGTACGCCGGTGGCATTTGGAGAGAATTCCGTGAAGAGCCGGATTAAGAATATTCTCCGGTATAAAAAGACCAGAGCGGGAATCGCGGCGGCGGCCGTGGCGCTGGTGGCGGGCGCAGCCTGGTTTTGCCTGTCCAATCCGGCTTCGACTCTCGACGAGGATATCATCGGCGGCGCGGACGGTCCTACCTCCATTTTTCTGGCCGGAAAACTGAGCGGTGGAGATGATACGGCTTCCTTTGTATCCGGTGAAAATTTGAAGCTGGGTGGTGATGAGGAAAAAATATACGAGGTGGTAAAAACCTTCGCGGAAGCGGCAGGCAATCGGGACGCGGATACCGTCTGGGAATTGTTGAGTCCGGTGCTGCAGCACAGTGACGACCTGGGTATCCAGGTGCTGGAAGACGGGACCAAGACCATGGGCGTATCCAGCCCATTTCCGGCAGACGGCCCGACCATCAGCCTGAGCATTGGAGACGGCAGCGCGGATGCGGAGATTACCTATCCGTCCATGACCAGCGATCCTTTGTGGTGGTCCTGGAAAGATTATATTACACTGGAAAAGAACGGGGATACCTACCGTGTGACGGCCTGGAAAACGAAATATTACGATGATATCACCAGTGCTGCAGAATTTGAGGAGGCTTACCGGATGTGGCAGCCGGATTATCTGAAGCCCACGGACGAAACGGCGGATCTGGATTCCAGCTTTGCTTCCTATCTGGTGCAGAACGATGTGGCAGAGTCCTATCCGTCTTATTATGGGGAAGCATTTTCTACACCGGCGAAGGCATTGGAGACAACCTTGCATGTGTCCGGCGGCATAGGGAAGACGGAAGACGCGGATGGCGGCGATGTATGGGTAAATTATGAGTTTCCGGACGGAACCATCCGGGTGCGGATGACCCAGCCGGGCATCGACGAGGGCAGCCGGATCTGGGTGCCGAAGGAGATTCCCATGGGGTAAAGAGAAAGTAGCCAATGTGAAAATGAATAGCGAAAGCGTACAAAAGGAACTGGAATAGAACTTGGATACAGTTCCTTTTTGCGGCCATTCTTTATGGCTGTCTATGCAGCTTTTCATCTATATCAACCAATATAATGTCCGGCCCGATTTGCCGGATCTTACACCAGGGAATCTCACACTCATTTTCTTTCCCCAGGAAGCCCCAGAGCTTTTCGCTGGTGGTGGTAAGTAACGCCAGGATACAGCCGTTTTTGGGATCAAAGACCAGATCGGATACACAGCCCAGGCGCTTGCAGTCATGGATATTAATCACATCTTTTTCACGCAGTTCGCAGAAGGTCATGAGATGCTCCTGGAAGAAAGTTTCTTAAATTATTTTATGCAATAGAAACGGAGATGTGCAGAAGCTTAAAAATCTTTTTACGGCGATTTCTTATCATTTCCTATGACAATGATTGACATAAAACCAGAAGATGTACTATACTGGAACCATCAAAAAACCGGAGGATAATGGAATGAAGTGCCCATTTTGCAGTCAGGAAAATACACGCGTGATTGATTCAAGACCGGCAGACGACAACAGCTCAATCCGCCGCCGCCGTCTCTGCGACGCATGCGGCAAGCGGTTTACCACCTATGAGAAGATCGAGACGATTCCGGTCATGGTAATAAAGAAGGATAACAACCGGGAGCATTATGACAGAAGTAAGATTGAGGACGGTATCTTAAGAGCCTGCCACAAGCGGCCGGTGCCCTTAAAGAACATCAATGCCATGATAGACGGCATCGAGAGTGATATTTTCAACCGGGAGGAGCGGGAGATTCCAAGCTCTGTCATCGGCGAGATGGTCATGGATCGCTTAAAGGATCTGGATTCCGTGGCCTACGTGCGCTTTGCCTCTGTATACAGGGAGTTTAAGGATGTAAATACCTTCTTAAGCGAGCTGAAAAAGATGTTAGATAAGTAAATGAGTTAGGAGAAATGATTTTGTTTCAGGCATTTTACCCGAAAGAATATGTAGATTCCACCTATGGAATTGATTTTGAAGGTCTGTATCGCAGGGGCTTCCGCGGCATCCTGTTTGATGTGGACAATACCCTGGTACCTCATGGAGCTCCCGCTACCGCACAGAGCGTGGAGCTCTTTCAGCGGCTTCACGAGATGGGCTTTGCCACCTGTCTCATTTCCAATAACAAGGAACCCCGGGTGCGTCCTTTCGCGGACGCCATGGAGACGCCCTTTGTATACAAAGCGGACAAGCCAAGCCGGAGGGGCTACGAGGAGGGCATGCTCCGCATGGGTACAGATAAGACCAATACATTGTTTGTCGGCGACCAGCTTTTCACCGATGTATGGGGGGCCAACCGGACGGGCATGTACTCGATTCTCACAAAACCCATCGATCCCCATGAGGAGATTCAGATTGTGTTGAAGCGCTATCTGGAAAAGATTGTGCTGTTTTTCTATAAAAGAAGGGAAGCAAAGAAATGACAGCAGAGAAGATATTGGAGCTTTTAAAGGAAAAAAATGTGGACGCGGCGCTTGTATCCTCTCCAGCTAATATCCGCTATATCAGCGGTTTTGCAGGCACGGAGAGTTATCTGTACCTGACTCCGGAGCGGAAAGTGATTCTGACAGACAGCCGCTATACCCTGCAGGCGGAAGAGGAAGGGAAGGACTGCGCGGTTTGGACCATGAGCCGGGAGCGAAGCTATGGCGTCATGCTGGGTGAATTGCTGCGGGAAGACGGCGCAGGGCGCGTCGGCTTCGAGGAGAATGCCATGCTTTACGGTACCTGGAACAGCCTCTGGAAGAAGTCTGGTTTTGGGCCGGAGCACTGGGTGATGCTGGGAGACAGCCTGTCGGAGCTTCGGGTGATGAAAAATGAGCAGGAGCTTCAGTGGATGGAGAAGGCGGAAAGCATCGGCGACGCGGCATTTTCCTATATTCTGGGTGAACTGAAAGCAGGCGTTACGGAATTGGAAATCGCAGCGAAACTGGAATATTATATGCGAAGCCACGGAGCAGAGGGAACCAGCTTCGATACCATTGTGGCGTCCGGTTACCATTCCGCCATGCCCCATGCGGTCCCTTCAGAGAAAAGGCTGGAAGCAGGCGACTTTGTGACCATGGATTTCGGCTGTAAATATCATGGTTATTGTTCAGATATGACCCGTACCGTGGTCATTGGAAAAGCAAGCGAGCGACAAAAAGAGGTCTACAACGTGGTGCTGAAGGCACAGTTGACTGCATTAAAAGGCCTGCGCCCGGGCATGACCTGCGCCGAGGGCGATAAGCTGGCCAGGGACGTGATTGCGAAAGCAGGCTACGGAGAGTATTTCGGTCATTCCCTGGGGCATTCCGTGGGACTGGAGATTCATGAGAAGCCGGCCCTGTCCCCGAAGGACGGGCATGTGCTGCAGGCGGGCATGGTTGAGACCGTGGAGCCGGGCATCTATATCCCGGATTTCGGCGGCGTCCGCATCGAGGATATGGTGGTTCTCACAGAAAATGGCGTCCGCAATTTGACTCATTCGCCGAAGGAATTGATAGAAATATAGGCTGTGCGCAGAAAAAGGCTTGAAAAAGCCGAAGTTTTATTATAGAATACAATTTAGGTAATTGTGTGCGAGCAGTTACAAGTTCAATTTTCATGCGCAGAAGGCTGCGCTTAAGACATTAGGAGGAAATTTTAATATGATTTCAGCAGGAGATTTTAGAAACGGCGTTACACTTGAGATTGAAGGCAACGTATATCAGATCATGGAGTTCCAGCATGTAAAGCCGGGTAAGGGTGCAGCTTTCGTAAGAACAAAGCTGAAGAACATCATCAACGGCGGTGTGGTTGAGAAGACCTTCCGTCCCACAGAGAAGTTCCCGGCAGCAAGAATCGACCGTGTAGAGATGCAGTATCTGTATAACGACGGAGATCTGTACAACTTCATGAACACAGAGAACTACGATCAGATCGCTCTGAACAAGGATGATATCGGAGATTCCCTGAAGTTCGTAAAAGAGAACGAGATGGTTAAGGTATGTTCCTACAATGGCAACGTATTTGCGGTTGAGCCGCCTCTCTTCGTAGAGCTGGAGATCACCGAGACCGAGCCGGGCTTCAAGGGCGACACAGCTACAGGCGCAACCAAGCCGGCTACTGTAGAGACAGGCGCAGTTGTATACGTACCGCTGTTCGTAGAGCAGGGCGACAAGATCAAGATCGATACCCGTACAGGCGAGTATCTGTCCAGAGTCTAAGTTATCAGATTGTAATAAAGTCAGTTCATATAAAAAGAGGAGTTCCGCGGAAAGCGGGACTCCTCTTTATGTCTGGGATTCTATTCGATAGGGTATTTCCTATAGAGCAAAAAACCGCGCCGCCATCCCGAAGGACAGCGGCGCGGAAAACGTATAATGAAGTGCATCTGACTAGATTCGAACTAGCGGCACCTGGCGTCGGAGGCCAGTGCTCTATCCACTGAGCTACAGATGCATATCAGCTACCAATCTATATTACAACAAATCTTTCGCTGACGCAAGTAAAAAATAAAAAAAGTTCCAAAAGTTAAATTTTCATAAAACTCTTGCAAAAGGAAAAAGCTTCCAGTATAATGAGGGCATCTTCAAAATCGGCAGCGAATCGCTGCATCCTTCCCCGGGAACGAAAAAAAGATAAAAACACGAAAGAGAAGCATACGAAACGCAGTTAAGAAAGGAAAATATTATGAACTATCAGGAATTTGTGGGTTCCGTGACAGGCTTCCTTCGTGAATCTTTGCCCGGCGGAACCAGACTGCAGCTGATTCCACTGGAGAAAAACAATGGAATCATCATGGACGGACTCTCAGTACGCAAAGAGGGGAAACGGGTAGCGCCCATGATTTATCTGGATTCCTATTACAGGGAGTATCTGGACGGCAGATCCCTTCGGGGGATCTGTGATCAGATTCTGGAATGCTGTGAAGATTCGGACTTTGAGGAGCATTTTGACGTGGATTTCTTCCGGGAACCGGAACGGGTCCGGTCCACGGTGGCCTATCGACTCATCAATTATGAGAAAAACCGGGAGCTTTTACAGGAGATTCCCCATCTGCCCTTTCTTGATTTGGCAGTGGTATTCTACAGCCTGCTGACGGATACTCCGGTGGGACATGCCACAGTGTTGATTCGTAACAGCCATCTGGAGCTCTGGGGCAAAAATACATCCTGGCTCTATGAGGCGGCGAAGGAGAATACAGAAAAACTGCTGCCAAAGAGACTGGTCAGCATGGAGGATATGATTTACGAGCTGTCGGAAGGAAAGCAGGAGCCGGAATACGCAGGCGTCCCCATGTATGTGCTGACCAACAGCCGGAAATCCTTTGGGGCGGCCTGCCTGCTCTACGACGGAGTCCTGGGAGAATGCTTCCGGCGGCTGGAGGAAAGCTATTATCTGATTCCCAGCAGCGTCCACGAAGTGATTCTGATTCCGGCTTCCGCAGTGGGCGACAGCCGGGAGCTGTGTGCCCTGGTGCAGGAAATGAACCGGACCCAGGTGCGCAGTACGGAAGTACTGTCGGATACGGTTTATCTCTATTCGGAAGAGACAAGACGCCTGGAAATGATTGATTTTTGAAAGGCGTTACACAATTTTCACAAATTTATCACAATTTACGGTTGCCTTTTTGGCTCAAGTTTGTTACAATCGATTTGTTACGAAAATGTTACAAAGTGAAAACTGCTTGGAGGCAACTATGAAATTTGATAATATAAAAGAACTTTTTGACAAGGAGAACTTCAGCGCCTGGGTAAACGAGCATAAGCGTCAGGTGGCCGTAGGCTGTATCGCAGCCTGTCTCGTGATTGCCGCAGGGGCCAGCGTCATCAGCAGCAGTAGCAGTAAGAAGACGGAAAACGCTGCTGAGGGAGGATCCGTGATGACCAGCGCAGTGCAGGATACAGAGGCGGCGGAGGAAACAGCCCTGGAAGAAGCAAATCAGCTGGAGCAGGACGCGTACCCGGAGGTCAACGACCTGGTGCAGAAGTATTATGATTACATGTCCGCAGGCGATGTGGATGGTCTGGCGTCCGTAGAGGATCAGATCAGCGAGGAGGAGCAGAACCGTATCCTTCGTTCCAAGGATCTGGTAGAAGGCTATCAGAATATCTCCTGTTACACCAAAAAGGGCCTGGAGGATGGTTCCTATCTGGTATTTGTATATTACGAGCTGAAGTTCGCACAGATCGATACCCCGGCGCCGGGACTTTCCCCGCTGTATGTCTACACCAACGACGAGGGTAATCTGGTTGTTTTCAACGGCGAGGCCAGCGATGAGCTGAACGCGTATGTGGAAAAGGCAGCTCAGGAGGACGATGTAATGGCGCTCCGTGAGGAGGTCAAGACCAAGTACGAGGAAGCCAAGGCAGCAGACGAGAATCTTGCGAAGCAGGAGGAACGTTATCTGAAGATTGCGCAGGATTCCACAGCAGCTGAGGAGAATACCGAAGAAGCGGCGCCGGAGGAGAATGCGGAAGAGCAGCCTGCCGAGGAAAACCAGGAGGAGGTTCAGGAAGAACCGGCTCAGGAAGAGGCACCGGCTGAGAATACAGGCAGCGCGACCGCCCAGAACCGTGCGACCCGGTTCAAGGAGAGCGTACGTCTCCGTGCGGACGCAAGCACCGACGCGGAATATCTGGGTACTGCATATCAGGGAGAAAGCGTTACACAGATCGAGAGCTATGATAACGGCTGGAGCAAGATCAGCTACAACGGCAAAGAGTGCTACTGCATGACTGAGTACCTGGAGTAAGCAAGGCCGCAAGACAAACGTATATTTTTTAAAAATCTCCACATTCTATGAGCGAAAGCCCAGGCGGACTTTCGCTTATGGAAAGGAGATTTTTTTATGCTTACGAACGCGGATTTGGCGGTGCTGAACGAGGCGTACCGCAGCAGTCGAAAAGGAGTGGAGACCATTAATACAGTCATCAGTAAGGTGTACGACGACGATCTGGCCCTGGATTTGAACCGGCAGGCCGTGCATTTTCTGGCTTTCGAGGATAAGGCGGCGGAAGAAATCCGAAAGGCAAGTGAACGTCCGGAGGGCGCTTCGGCGGTGGAAAAGGCGGCCAGCTGGACGGCACTGCAGGCCGGAACACTTCTGAATACAAGCACCGGACATGTGGCTGAGCTGATGATCGAAGGAAACGCGAAGGGAATCACCGATTTGATGAAGGCCGTGAAGAAAAATCAGGAGGCGAAGCGGGAGTATTGTGAGCTGGCAGAAGAACTGATGGATTTTGAGGAAAAGAATATCGAGTGCCTGAAAAATTATTTGGACGAGTAGCGATGGCTCAGTTTAAAACGATAAAATTTTAAGCAAAAAAAGAACGTCATGAAAAAATTTTTGGATTTTTTACAAAAAACGCTTGCAAAAAGAGTGCTGCGGTGGCATAATAAACCTCGACAAAGGCGTCAAAAAGAAGCGTGAGAAAAGAATTTCGCGTTTCTGTTTTGGACGCCTTTTTTTGTACTTAAAAATAAAAGGGAAACACACGAGGAGGAAACGAAAAATGTCTTATGTTGATGAAGTGATTGAGAAGGTTGTTACAAAGAACCCGGGCGAACCGGAGTTCCATCAGGCAGTCAAAGAGGTTCTGGAGTCTCTGCGTCCGGTAGTGGAAGCGCATGAGGAGCAGTACCGCAAAGAGGCAATTTTGGAGCGCCTGGTTGAGCCGGAGCGTCAGATTAAGTTCCGTGTTCCGTGGGTAGACGATAAAGGACAGGTTCAGGTGAACGTAGGTTACCGTGTACAGTTCAATAGCGCTATCGGACCGTATAAGGGAGGCCTTCGTCTTCATCCGTCCGTAAATGTGGGCATTATCAAGTTCCTGGGCTTTGAACAGATCTTCAAGAACTCCCTGACCGGACTGCCCATCGGCGGCGGCAAGGGTGGTTCTGATTTCGATCCGAAGGGCAAATCTGACCGTGAGGTTATGGCATTCTGCCAGAGCTTCATGACAGAGCTTTACAGACACATCGGCAAAGACACCGACGTTCCGGCAGGCGATATCGGAACCGGCGCAAGAGAGATTGGATATATGTATGGCCAGTACAAGAGACTGACCGGTCTCTATGAGGGCGTTCTGACCGGAAAGGGACTTTCCTACGGCGGTTCCCTTGCGAGAACGGAAGCTACCGGCTACGGACTTCTGTACTTCACACAGGAGATGCTGAAGGCAAACGGCATCGATATCGCAGGCAAGACCGCTGCAGTATCCGGCTCCGGTAATGTAGCTATCTACGCTATTGAAAAGGCAACTCAGCTGGGCGTCAAGGTTCTGACCTGCAGTGATTCCAACGGCTGGGTATACGATCCGGAAGGCATCGACGTAGCAGCCCTGAAAGAGATCAAGGAGGTAAATCGTGCCCGTCTGACCGAGTACAAGAAGTACCGTCCGAATTCCGAATACCATGAGGGACGCGGCGTATGGAGCGTAAAGGTTGACCTGGCTCTGCCGTGCGCGACCCAGAACGAGCTGCTGCTGGACGATGCAAAGGCACTGGCTGCGAACGGCTGCATTGCAGTGGCTGAGGGCGCGAACATGCCGACCACTCTGGAAGCTACCCAGTACATTCAGGAGCACGGCCTTCTGTTCGCACCGGGCAAGGCGTCCAACGCAGGCGGCGTGGCTACATCCGCACTGGAGATGTCCCAGAACAGCGAGCGTCTGAGCTGGACTTTCGAAGAGGTTGACGCAAAGCTTCAGAACATCATGGTAAATATCTTCCACAACGCAGCAGACGCTGCAGAGCGTTACGGTTACGCAAAGAACTATGTAGTAGGCGCAAATATCGCAGGCTTTGAGAAGGTTGTAAATGCTATGTTGGCACAGGGAGTTTGCTAATCGTATCTATTTCTTGCTTCTGGCGGAAATATCCAGTATAATAGGCAGTGGTGAATGGATTTTAAAATCCATTTGCCACTGCTATTTTTTCGCGGGCAACGAGCAAAAGTCCGTGCTTGCACGGGACCTTGGCGACTGCCGCGAAAACTTGGGAAATGTGCAGAGCACATTTCTCATAGTTTCATGTCCGTAAAAGGATGTGGACAGGAGGAAAATTATGGAAGAAATTCGTCTGAATAAATATTTAAGCGAAGCCGGTGTATGCTCAAGGCGCGAAGCGGACAGACTGATCGAAGCGGGTAAGGTGCTGATAGACGGTGTCCCGGCTAAGATGGGACAGCGGGTCCAGCCCGGCCAGAAGGTCCAGGTGGGCGATACGATCCTGGGCGGGGAGAAAGAGGAGCAGATTCTGCTGGCGGTGTACAAGCCCCCCGGCGTCATCTGCACCACGGACAAGCGGGAGAAGCGTAACATCGTAGATTATGTGGGCTATCCCACCCGGATTTACCCCATTGGACGTCTGGACAAGGATTCGGAAGGGCTGATTCTCATGACCAACGATGGCAGCCTGGTGAACCGGATGATGCGCTCCACGAATCATCACGAGAAAGAATATCTGGTGCGGGTCAATAAGCCCGTGACTGACGCCTTTTTACAGAAGATGGCGTCCGGCGTGCGGATTCGGAAGGTGGAAAAGGGTGAGGTGCTCCTGGATGCCATGACCCGTCCGTGTGAAATGGAAAAACTTGGAAAATGCAGCTTCCGCATCGTGCTGACGCAAGGGCTGAATCGTCAGATTCGGCGCATGTGTGAGACTCTTGGCTATCATGTGGAGCATCTGAAGCGTATCCGCGTGCTGAATATCGAGCTGAAGGGCATGAAGCCCGGCACCTGGCGGAAGATTAGTGAGCGGGAAATGGCGGAGCTTCAGGAGCTTCTGAAGGACTCTAAAAATTAGGAAGACAGAACATGAACAATAATATAGAAAAAAAGAAGCGTCAGAAGGAACTGACGGAAAAACTGAACGCTGCGAGCCGGGCCTATTACCAGGAAGCCCGGGAGATCCTGAGTAATTATGAGTACGATGCGCTCTATGATGAGCTGGCGGCGCTGGAGAAAGAGACCGGCACGGTGCTGGCCGGAAGTCCCACGGCCCATGTGGGCTACGAGGTGTTAAGCGAGCTTCCCAAAGAGCGGCATGAGAGCCCGATGCTGTCCTTGGATAAGACTAAGGATCGGGATGCGCTTGCAGCCTGGATCGGCGAACACCGCACCCTGCTTTCCTGGAAGCTGGACGGTCTGACCATCGTGCTGACCTATCGGAACGGCGGGCTTTTCAAAGCAGTTACCCGTGGAAACGGCGAGGTGGGAGAGGTCATCACCAACAATGCGAGGGTCTTCAAAAATGTGCCCTTACGGATTCCGTTTCAGGGTGAGCTGGTGCTCCGTGGCGAGGCGGTCATCGGATATCATGAGTTTGAACGCATCAACGAGGAGATTCCCGAGGCGGACGCCAAGTATAAGAACCCTCGGAACCTATGCAGCGGCTCCGTGCGTCAGTTGAATAATGAGATCACTGCGAAGCGGAACGTCCATTTCTTTGCCTTTGCGCTGGTGCGGGCTGAGAGCGTGGATTTTGAGAATTCCAGGGAGAAGCAGTTTCTGTGGCTGAAGGAACAGGGCTTCGATGTGGTAGAATATAAGGTGGTAACCGGTGCGACCCTGTCGGAAAACATGGATTGGTTTGCGGAGCACATCGAGAAGAACGAATATCCGTCTGACGGCCTGGTGGCTCTCTACGACGACATTGCCTATGGCGAAGCCTTAGGCAGAACCGCCAAGTTCCCCCGTAATTCCATGGCCTTCAAATGGGCTGACGAAATCCGGGAGACCACACTGAAAGAAATCGAGTGGAGCCCGTCCAGAACCGGCCTCATCAACCCGGTGGCCATCTTTGAGCCGGTGGAGCTGGAGGGCACCACCGTGAGCCGGGCCAGTGTCCACAACATCAGCATTATGCGGGGACTGGAGCTGGGCGTGGGTGATACGATAGAAGTATACAAAGCCAATATGATCATCCCACAGATTGCGGAAAATAAGACCCGGAGCGGCGTCCGGGATATCCCGGAGGTCTGTCCGGTGTGCGGCGGTGTCACGGAGATTCGGAAAACGAACGACGTGGAATCCCTCTACTGCACGAACCCGGAATGCCAGGCGAAGAAAATCAAGTCCTTCACCTTATTTGTGAGCCGTGACGCCCTGAATATCGAGGGACTGTCCGAGGCTTCATTGGAGAAATTTATCGGTCGGGGCTTTATTCACGAGTTCGCGGACATCTTTAAGCTGAGCGTCCATAAAGCGGAGATTGTGGAGATGGAGGGTTTCGGGGAAAAGTCCTACGAGAATCTGATGGCTGGCATTGAGCGGGCCAGAACGACCACCCTTGCCAGAGTTATTTACAGTCTGGGCATCCCGAATATCGGACTGTCCGGCGCAAAACTTATATGCAGACAGTTTGAGGACGAGGTGGATCAGGTGCTGGCGGCGGACGAGGAAGCTCTGGCGGCCATTGATGGCATCGGCGCAGTCATTGCCGGAAGCTTCGCAGAGTACTTCCGGGACGCGGAAAAACGGGAGCGTTTCGAGCGCCTGCTTTCCCGGCTGACCCTTGTAAAGGAGGAGGTATCCGGGGAGCAGGATTTGAAGGGCAAGGTCTTTGTGGTAACCGGAAGTCTGACGCATTTTGCCAACCGGAATGAGCTGAAGGATCAGATCGAGAAGCGGGGCGGCAAGGTGACCGGAAGCGTCACCGGCAAGACGGATTATCTGATCAATAACGACACAACTTCTTCCTCATCCAAGAATAAGAAGGCAAAGGAGCTTGGCATCCCGATTATTTCTGAGGAGGATTTTCTAAAGCTATGAGTGATAAAAAGATCGTATTTTTTGATATAGACGGAACCCTTTATGAATTTGATAAGGGAATTCCGGACAGCGCGGTGGAGGGACTGAAGCGCCTGAAGGAGAACGGACATATCATAATCCTGTGTACGGGTAGACCCGTATCCTCGCTGTTTCCGGAGATACTCTGTCTGCCCCATGACGGCGTCATAAGCGGTGCGGGAACCCGGGTGGAATTTGGGGATAAGGTGCTGCGCAATGAGTTATTGTCCAACGAACTGCTGATGCAGACTGTACCGAGAATGGAAAAAAACGGGTGCACAGCAGTACTGGAGGGACCGGAATATTTAAGCTGCCGGATGGACGGCGACGCCTTCGATTATTTTCGGATTTTACTGCGGCTGAGAGACGATTATCCGGAGCGTCTGAAGGAGATGGATCTGATGACGGACCGGACCTGCAAGATTACTGTGGCTATCAAAGACATGGAGGCCTTTGAACGAATGATTCCGGAGCTTTCACGGGCTTTTGAACTGGCCCGCTATGAGGACGAACCCTATACGGAAATGATGCCAAAGAATATCTCCAAGGCCGACGGCATCCGGATTCTTCTGGAGGAGCTGGAGATTCCGTTAAAGAACACCTATGCGTTCGGCGATGGACCCAACGATATGGAGATGCTCCAGTACGTGGAGTATGGTACAGCCATGGGCAACGCAGAAAAACAGGTACTGGAAACGGCGAAATATCGAACAGAAGGCATGTGGGAAGACGGTATTTATCATGCGCTGCAAAGATACGGCCTGATCTAAAAAAGTTCAGTACAGCCCGAAGCACTTGCTGCTGAGGGCGTAAGAAAGTGATTCAGGAGTGCAAAATCCCATCGGCGAAGCCGATTCTCATGGATTTTGCATTGTAACTGGTCAGGTACTGAACAGTTACAGGTTTTATCGCATAAGGAGGAGAAGGTTATGGACAAGAAGTTGTACGAGCTTATGAACTGGCCGCGGATTGAGGCCCTGGTGTATTCAGAGGAGGATGAGCCGCAGGAGATCCTGGGACCTCATAAAGTCAAGGGGGGAACTTTGATACAGGCTTTTCTGCCCACAGCAGTTCAGATGGAAGTAATCTTAAAAGATACAGGCAAGGCAGTGGAGATGGAAAAAACGGACGAGGAAGGCTTCTTCGCGGCGCTGGTTCCGGGCAGAAAGATTCCGGCGTATCATTTCCGGGTTACCTATGATAACAATACGGTGCAGGAGATGGAGGATATTTATCGATTCTCACCGCAGGTATTTACAAAACAGGATTTGGAAAACTTTTCCAATGGAATTCACTATACGATTTACGAGAAAATGGGCGCGCATCCCATGTCCATCGACGGCGTGGAGGGAACCTATTTCGCAGTTTGGGCACCGAATGCGGAACGCGTCAGCGTGGTGGGTGATTTTAACCTGTGGGATGGCCGCCGCAATCCCATGATCAAGATAAAAGAAGCAGGGATTCATGAACTGTTTATTCCGGGCCTGAAAGCAGGAGCCTGCTATAAATATGAAATCAAGACGAAGCAGGGGCTGCCGATGCTGAAAGCCGACCCCTACGCCAACGCGGCGGAGCTTCGTCCCAACACGGCTTCCATTATCACCGAGCTTGGCGGCTTTACCTGGACCGATGAGAAATGGCTGGAGCAGAGAAAGGCGACAGATTATAAGAAAGAACCCATGCTGATTTACGAGGTGCATCTGGGCAGCTGGCGAAAGCCGGAGCCGGACGGGGAAGACGCGCGGGAGTTTTATACATACCGGGAGCTGGCTCCCATGCTGGCTTCCTATGTGAAAGAGATGGGGTATACCCATGTGGAGCTGATGCCGATTATGGAGCATCCGTTGGATGAGTCCTGGGGCTATCAGGTGACGGGCTATTACGCCCCCACGGCACGCTACGGTACGCCGGAGGACTTTATGTATTTCATGAATTACCTGCATGAGCAGGGGATTGGCGTGATTCTGGACTGGGTTCCGGCCCATTTCCCGAAAGACGTCTTTGGCCTGGCGGGCTTCGACGGCACCTGCCTCTACGAACACTTTGATCCGCGGCAGGGAACCCATCCCCACTGGGGAACATTGCTCTACAACTATGGCCGTCCCCAGGTCAAGAACTTCCTGATTGCCAACGCGCTGTTCTGGACCGAGAAGTATCATGCCGACGGCATCCGTATGGATGCGGTGGCTTCCATGCTGTACCTGGATTATGGTAAAAATGAGGGCGAGTGGATTCCGAATATCTATGGCGGTAAGGAGAATCTGGAGGCCATTGAATTTTTGAAGCACCTGAATTCTATCTATAAAAAACGCAAAGACGGCGCGCTTCTGATTGCCGAGGAGTCCACGGCGTGGCCCAAGGTGACTGGCGATCTTGACCAGGGTGGCCTCGGCTTTGATTTCAAATGGAATATGGGCTGGATGAATGATTTCCTGGGTTATATGCACTATGATCCGGTATTCCGTGGCTACCATCACGGCGAGCTGACCTTCAGCTTTATCTATGCGTGGAGTGAGAACTTTATCTTAAGTCTCTCCCATGACGAGGTGGTTCATGGCAAGTCCCCCATGGTGGGCAAGATGCCGGGCGACCGGGATTCCCAGCTTAATAACCTGCGGGCAGCTTACGGTTTCATGGCCGTGCATCCGGGCAAAAAACTGCTCTTTATGGGACAGGAGTTTGCCACCTTCGACGAGTGGAACGAGAAGGAAAGCCTGGACTGGGATCTTCTGCAGTATCAGGATCACAGCGATATGCGAGGCTTCGTGAAGGCGCTGAACAGCTTCGTGAAGGAGCATCAGGCGCTCTATGCGGGCGACTGCACCCCCGAGGGCTTTCAGTGGATTAACAATATCTCCGCTGATGAAAATATGCTGGTATTCCTTCGAAAAGCCGAGAAAGAGACACTGTTAGTCGTATGCAACTTCTCTCCGTTGGTTTATGAGAAGCATAAGATTGGCGTACCGTTTGAGGGAAAATATAAGGAAATCTTCAACAGTGACAGTGAAAAGTTCGGCGGTACCGACGTACGCAATAAGCGGGTGAAGACGTCGAAAAAATCCGAGTGCGACGGCTTCGAGGATTCCATTGAGATCACAGTTCCGCCCATGGGAGTGGCGGTGTTTACCTGCACCGAGGAGAGGCTGCCGGTGAAGGGGAAAAAGGCGGCTGCGAAGAAACCGGCTGCAAAAACTGCTTCAGGAAAGGGATGTACTAAGAAAGCATGATGTGTTTAGCCACAGTTGCCGACTCTCCGGAGCTGGCGGCTCAGATTAACGAGAATATAGAAAATGTAACCCAGCAGATCAGCCGGACCCAGGAGTACATTGATAAGTACCTTCCGGTGGCCATAAGCTTTGGTCTCCGGCTTCTGCTGACGATTATCCTGTTTATCGTGGGCAGCAGGCTCATAAAAGTAGTCCGCAAAATCGTCCGTCGTTCCATGGAGCGGACAGGAGCCGACATGGGCGTGATACAGTTTATGGATTCCCTGATTAAACTGCTCCTGTATTTCCTGCTGATCATGTTTCTGGCCGACGGCATCGGCGTGGATACCACCTCTGTCATGGCGCTGGTGGGTTCTGCAGGTCTGACCATCGGTCTGGCTTTTCAGGGCAGTCTGTCCAACTTTGCAGGCGGCGTGCTGATTCTGCTGATCAAGCCATTTAAGGTGGGCGATTATATCATCTACACCTCCGGGAACCTGGAGGGCAAGGTGACCAAGATTGAGATGTTCTACACGACCCTGTTCACGATTGACAATAAAAAGGTCGTGATCCCCAACGGCACCCTATCTAACAGCAGTCTGATCAACGTGACCGCTGAGGACAAGCGCCGTATCGACATTACTGTGGGCGTCAGCTACACGGCGAATCTGAAGCTGGCCAAAGAAGTCTGCCTGAATCTGCTGGCCGCGCAGCCCGCCGTCCTGCAGGATCAGAATAACATGGTTGTAGTAGACGACCTGGCGGACAGCTCTGTGAATCTGAAGATCTGCTGCTGGGTTTCTGCGGAAGACTACTGGTCGACCCGCTGGGAGCTGATTGAGAAAATCAAGCTGGCTTTTGATGAAAATGGCATTGAGATTCCATTCAATCAGCTGGATGTGAATTTGAAGCAGTAAACGATCCAAATTTACAGATAAGT
>NZ_JBOKYU010000045.1:0-16714 GCF_051972735.1 Laedolimicola sp.
TAGCATTTCTTCTCCTCTCTTTGTAAATTTTTTCCTGTTGTATTCTATTTTATCTCATTTGAATTTATTATATCATGTTTTTCTTGGTTTTTATAGTAGTTTTTCTTGGTTTTTAGTTGAAAATATTACAAACTCAACATGATAGTTTTAGGAATTTCCTATTGCATAAGAAAGAATCCTGCAAAGCAGGATTCTCCGCCTGCGGCGGGTCGCGTAAGCGACATACTACCTCTCCGCCGCAGTGCGATAATATTTTTTCTGTAATAGGGGATTCCATAAGAATTTCCTATTACAGAAAAACCGATGGCAGAAAAATCTGCACATCGGTTTTTTACCTTATCTCTGTTCCCCGCAGCACAGAATCTCTTCTGCCTGCCGAACCCGCTCTGGTTCCGGCGGTCGGATTCCTTCCAGGGGATATTTGATACCCATATTTTCCCATTTAAAAACTCCCAGGGTATGATAGGGCAAAACCTCTATTCGTTCCACGTTCGCAAGCGTTTCAGTAAAAGCTCTGAGCGCCTGCAGATCCTCGACAAAATCGCTCCTCTCCGGCACCAGCACATGCCGGATCCAGACTGGCTTTCCGATCTCGGAAAGATAGCGGGCAAACTCCAGGATATTGTCGTTTTCCCTGCCCGTCAGTCTCCGGTGCCGTTCCGGATTCATTTCCTTCAGATCCAACAGCAGTAAATCTGTTACCTTCATCAACTCTTCCAGTTTTCCGAAAAACGGTTCTTCTCTGGTAAATGGCTGTCCTGCCGTATCAAGGACGGTATGAATGCCCTTTTCCTTCGCCAGGGCGAAAAATTCCAGCAGGAAATCCATTTGCAGCAAAGGTTCGCCGCCGCTGACGGTGACGCCCCCTTCTGTACCCCAGTAATTCCGGTAGCGCAAAGCTTTTGAAAGCAGCTCCTCTGCCGTGTATATCGTTCCGCCCTGTTCCTCCCAGGTGTCGGGATTGTGACAGAACTGGCAGCGCATCCGACATCCCTGAAGAAAGATCACATACCTCACTCCCGGGCCATCAGCAGCCCCGAAGCTTTCCAGGGAATGTACCTTACATGTGGTCATGGCAGGTTCTCGCAATCACATCCAGCTGCTGCTCATGAGTCAGGTCAATGAATTTCACCGCATAGCCGGATACACGGATGGTAAAGTTCGCGTACTCTTCCTTCTCCGGATGCTCCATGGCGTCGATGAGCTTCTCTTTGCCGAATACATTAACATTCAGATGGTGCGCGCCCTGATCGAAATAGCCGTCCATCACGGATACCAGGTTCTTCTTCTGTTCCTCCTCGCTGTGTCCGAGAGCACCCGGGTTGATGGTCTGGGTATTGGAGATACCGTCCAGCGCATACTCATAGGGCAGCTTCGCCACAGAATTCAGAGAAGCCAGCAGGCCGTTCTGCTCTGCGCCATAGCTGGGGTTCGCACCCGGTGCCAGCGGCTCGCCTGCACGGCGTCCGTCCGGCATATTGCCGGTGGCCTTGCCGTATACCACGTTGGAGGTAATAGTCAGGATCGAGGTAGTCGCCTCGGAATTCCGGTAGGTGTGACGTTTTTTAAGCTTCTCCAGGAAGGTCTTCAGGAGCCATACCGCGATATCGTCCGCACGGTCATCGTCGTTGCCGTAGCGCGGAAAATCGCCCTCTACCTCATAGTCTACAATCAGGCCTTCCTCATCCCGGATGGCCCTTACCTTTGCGTAACGGATAGCGCTTAAGGAGTCTACCACATGGGAGAAGCCTGCGATACCGGTGGCAAAAGTACGGCGCACATCGGTGTCGATAAGAGCCATTTCCGCCGCCTCGTAGTAATATTTATCATGCATATACTGAATGGCGTTCAGGGTATTCACATACAGGCCAGCCAGCCAGTCCATCATCCTGTCGTACTTGCGGATAACCTCGTCGTACTCCAGGTACTCGCCCTGGTACGGCGCGTACTCCGGTCCTACCTGCTCGCGGCTCTTCGCGTCGCGGCCGCCGTTCAGGGCGTAAAGCAGGCACTTGGCCAGGTTCGCGCGGGCTCCGAAGAACTGCATTTCCTTACCGGTCTGTGTCGCGGATACGCAGCAGCAAATGGAGTAGTCGTCGCCCCATACCGGCCGCATCACATCGTCATTCTCATACTGAATAGAGCTGGTCCGCACCGAGATGGCCGCCGCATATTCCTTGAAGGCCTTCGGCAGGCGGGAGGAATAAAGGACAGTCAGGTTCGGCTCCGGGCTCGGTCCCATATTTTCCAGGGTATGCAGGAAACGGTAGTCGCTCTTGGTCACCATGGAGCGACCATCCATGCCCATGCCTGCCACCTCCAGGGTCGCCCATACCGGGTCGCCGGAGAACAGCTGATTGTAGGAAGGAATTCTGGCGAACTTCACCATTCTGCACTTCATGACAAAATGGTCTACCAGCTCCTGTGCCTCTGCCTCAGTCAGGGTGCCATTTGCCAGATCACGCTCCAGATAGATGTCCAGGAAAGTGGATACACGGCCTACACTCATAGCTGCTCCGTTCTGGGTGCGGATGGCTGCCAGATAGCCGAAGTACAGCCACTGTACAGCCTCTCTTGCGTTGACAGCCGGCTCAGAAATATCGAAGCCGTAGGACGCCGCCATCACTTTCATCTCTTTCAGGGCACGAATCTGCTCTGCCAGCTCTTCCCGCTGACGGATAACCTCATCGAACATGGTTCCGTCACCGCAGTTGGCGAAGTCTTCTTCCTTCTTTGCAACCAGGAAGTCAATACCATAGAGCGCCACTCTACGATAATCACCTACGATACGGCCGCGGCCATAGGTATCCGGAAGTCCTGTGATAATCTTATTATGACGGGCTTTCTTCATCTCCGGTGTGTATACATCGAATACCGCCTGGTTGTGCGTCTTATGATATTTGGTAAAAATCTCATGAAGCTTTTCAGAAGGCTCATACCCGTAAGTTGTGCAGGCCTGCTCCGCCATCTTGATACCGCCATAGGGCATGAACGCGCGTTTCAGCGGCTTGTCCGTCTGAAGTCCTACGACCTTTTCCAGCTCCTTCTTTTCTTCTACAATATATGCCGCCGGGTAGGCTGTGATACCGGATACTATCTCTGTCTCCATATCGAGGACGCCGCCCTTGGCGCGCTCCTCCTTCTGAAGCTTCTGCAGCTCGCCCCAGAGCTCTTCGGTGGCATTTGTCGGCCCCTCCAGAAACGCCTCATCGCCCTCATAGGATGTATAGTTGTTCTGAATGAAGTCTCTTACATTCACGTCTTCTTTCCAGTGTCTTCCACGGAAGCCATTCCATGCTGCCTTTTCTGTCATGTTTTTCCTCCTTGCATAACAAACAGTTTCTGTTATTTCTCACCAATTAGTTTCCTCTAACCAGGTAAAACTTTAACAGAATTCCGAGTAAAACACAAGGATTTCCATGCAGGTTCTTTGTTCTTTATGATGTACAAGGAAAATTTGGGAGAGTTCGGAGAAAATAGAGGTTTTTTTGCATAAAAATTTATCGCGCTGCGGCGGAAATGTAGTATGTCGCATGGACGACCCGCCGCAGGCGCAGAATCCTGTTTTGCAGGATTCCATCTCATCTTTACAGTTTACTGTAACCGAAGGTATTGACAATGGCGTCTACCTTTTCCTGCTTCTGGCACAGGGGGCAGTCACGGAAGCTGTAGGTCTGATAATCCGGCATATCCTTCCGGGTGAAAATGGCGTTGACCGGAATGGAATGTGCCTTGTCTACCGCGCTGAAAATCGCGTTGATGGCGCTGATTTTGCCGCCATAATATTCGATACACTCAATGCTCTGATTCAGGGTTTTTCCGGTGGTGGCTGTAGCCAGCAGCAGCAGGATATTCTTATCCCGGACCATCATCTGCATATTGTCACGGAAAATCAGCTGACCTCCAGTATGGTACTCCGGAGTCGCGATATAGATGGTCTTGTGCTCATTGATGGAACGGACCCCGGCTTTGGTCAGCTCCTCTGCCAGATATGCCCCGATCACCTCGCAGCCATCCAGGCATACGATGGTGTCCACAATACTGTAGTTAGAGTAATAGGCCAGCAGCCTCGCGGCCGCCTGGGCTTCATTCTGGCGCGCCTTCAGTGTGGTCAGGTCAATGTAATAATTGATGTGGGAATGGTTTGTGGCGAAATGACCCGGAATCACCTTCAGCGCTACGGCCGGATCTGCCTTTGCATACACCTTAAACATCCTTGTTTCCATAAAATGCCCCCTTTTATGTTTGGTTTATGCTGTTATTGTATCACACTTTTCCTTGATCTTCATAATATTTTTTCACTATTTCCTGTTACGCAAAATGCGATCGGGCTTTTGACAACCCGATCGCATTATTATTTTTCTTCTTAGTACAATTTTGACAGGAGCTCATAGGTTTCCGGACGGCGATCCCGTAAATACACTACTTCATTTTCACGATATCTCGCCACATCCTCCAAATCAAAGGTAGCTACCAGCAATGCCTCCTCATTTACCGGAGCCTCCGCCACAAGCTTTCCTCTCGGATTATAAATTTTGTTGTTTCCAAACATCTCTCCGGACTTATCCTCGCCTTCCAGTCCAACCCGGTTAAGTCCGCCTACAAAGCAACCATTTTCCAGAGATCTGGTAGCAAAATAGATATCCCACATATCCTTATCCCGGATGGGGAAAGCACTGGGGCAGAGAATCAGCTCTGCGCCCTTTAATGCAAGGATTCTGGAAACCTCCGGGAAACCTCCATCGTAGCAAATCATAAATCCGACTTTTCCAAACTCCATGTCAAACACCGGGTACTCGCTTCCTGCCCGGAACCAGAAGCGTTCTCCCGCCCAGAGATGTGTTTTATTGTAGGTTCCCATCAGGGAGCCGTCTTTACTGATTACAATCATTCCATTGTACAGGACTCCCGGTATCTCGCTTTTCAGCACGATGGGAGCCGCGATATACATTCCATATTCTTTTGCCTTGGCACTCAGAAGCTGAAAGGTTTCCCCATCCGGTTCTTCCGCCAGGTCCAGATACTTTTCTCCAATCAGTTCCGGGCTATAACCTGTGGAACACAGCTCCGGGAAGCAGAGCAAATTTACTTTTTTCTCCGCTGCCTCTTTCACATAGCTCAGCATCTTCTCCAGGTTTGCCTTTTTATTCATCAGCTCACAGTCCATCTGGACAAGTCCCACTGTTACATTTCTACTCATGCTCTTCCCTTTCCGATCTTGCCAATCAATACCACTACCACTACAGAAACAAACATTGCCACAAGCGCCGTCGGAACCACATTGGACAGTTCCACCATAAAGGGTACGCCAAAGCCAACCGGAGCTTCATTCATACAGAGACCAACCAGGCAGCCGGCAATTGCGCCAATTCCTGTATCAACCTTGAAATCCGGAATCTCGTTCATTTTCTCATAACTGTACTTATCCGCATTCTTCAGGATATAAAAGTCAGCCAGCATAGCGCCTGAAATCGGCGGAATCAATACGCAGAGCAGACTCAAGAAGGGAACCAGCCAGTCAATCATTCCCAGAGCTCCCAGAATGGTTGCGAAGATACCACAGAGAGCTGTAACAATCCAACGGGGCAGCTTCAGAAGGCCATGAAACGTATTGGTCAGACCAAGAGTTGACTGATACAGGTTATTATCGTTGGTTGTCCATGTGGCAATGATAATGATAAGCGCCGCAACATAGCCAAAGCCAAGAATGTTAATCATAATGTCTGTAATATCATTGGTCTGGAACGCACAGGCAAAGATTGCGCCACAGATAACAACCACCGGATATCCCAACGTAAATCCCAGTGTCACGCCAATGGTTGAATCCTTCACTGTTTTGGAATATCTGGTAAAGTCCTGCACAATAGACACACCTACAATGAAGCTGCCGACCATCAGAGAGACTGCCGTAGCGAAGGACATCTTCATTGCCGGAGCGGCACTCAGAATCTCTCCTGCCGGAACCATTACAAAGGTTTTGACCACACCGAACAGAATCAGTGCGAACAGAAGAGGAACACCTATCTGGGAAAGCATTTTAATTCCTTTGTATCCGACAATCGCGGTAATCATCATCAGGAGTCCGCCTACGATAATGCAGAACGTGGTATTTACTTCCATTCCTGCCGCTAATCTGAACACACCTGAAATGCTGCTTCCGAAAAAGGTACATTGATAACCAAACCATCCCATATTACACAGTGCAACAATAATTCCGAATACCATTGCGCCATATTTTCCAAAGGTGAAACGGGAAGAGACCGTAGAAGAAAGACCGCTCTTTATTCCGATAGCTCCGCAAAGGGCTCCAATAATAGTCAGAATCACGCCGCCAATTAATACAGCTGCTACCGTAGGCCAGAAGCCCAGACCCAGAGCAATCTGTCCGCCCAGTGTAAACGCCGTCAGGCAGAAACCAACGCCCAGCCACACAAACACCTGGGATTTCCACGTGTTTTTCTTGTCATCGGGAACCGGACTAAATTCATAGTCATTGAAAACTTCCGTGGATTCTGCTGTACCTAATACATTTTTGTCATTTGCCATTACACTACCTCCTGTTATGCCTCATTTATTTCGAAATATATTCGAAATTTAAGTTGACATCAGTATACTCTCACCTTATTTTTCTGTCAATCTTGTTTTTTCTCTACATATTTTTACATTTTATGTATATGAAGTAAATTTTTTTTGTAGAAAAAACGCTATTCTTCAATTTCGACGAAATTTCCTGTATATCAAAAAAAATCCGGCAGAAATACGGTTTCCCGTATCTCTGCCGGATTCTTATTTATCTCGTTATGCTTTTTGGCACGCTGACGAAAGGATTACTCCTCTGTCTTCTTCGGAGCGTACAGCTCGCCCAGGCTCTTCAGATACTCGTATCTTGCCTTAGCGTTCTCCTCAGCCTCTGCGAACAGCTTCTCAGCTCTTTCCGGATTAGCACGTACCAGAGAGTTGTAACGAACCTCTCCGTTCAGGAACTCCTTGTAGTCGCCTGTCGGCTCCTTGCTGTCCAGAGTGAACGCGCTCTTGCCCTCAGCCGGAGCTGCCGGGTTGAAGCGGAAGCAGTGCCAGTAACCAGCCTTAACAGCCAGCTCTTCCTCTGTCTGAGCCTTGCTCATGCCCTTCTTGATACCATGGTTGATACACGGAGCGTAAGCGATGATCAGGGACGGTCCCGGATATGCCTCAGCCTCTGCGATTGCCTTTACGCACTGGTTGTAATCAGCACCCATAGCGATGGAAGCAACATATACATAGCCGTAGCTCATAGCGATGGAAGCCATATCCTTCTTCTTAACGTCCTTACCGCCTGCTGCAAACTGTGCGATAGCACCGGTCTGGGTAGACTTGGATGCCTGTCCGCCTGTATTGGAGTAAACCTCGGTATCGAATACCATAATGTTGATGTCCTTGCCGCTTGCAAGTACATGGTCAACGCCGCCGAAGCCGATATCATATGCCCAGCCGTCACCACCGAAGATCCACTGAGACTTCTTAGCCAGGAAGTCCTTATCCTTCAGGATCTCCTTTGCTGCGTCGCATCCGCAGGCTTCCAGAGCTGCTACCAGCTTGTCAGTAGCTGCGCCGTTGGTTGCGCCTACGGTGTAGGTATCCAGCCACTCCTGTGCTGCTGCCTTTACATCATCGCCGGCCTTCTCCATAAGAGCCTCAACCTTAGTCTTCAGTCCGCCTCTTACAGCGTTCTGAGCCAGGCTCATACCATAACCGAACTCAGCCGCATCCTCGAACAGGGAGTTGGACCATGCAGGACCCTGACCCTTCTGGTTTACGGTGTACGGTGTGGACGGTGAGGAGTTACCCCAGATAGAGGAGCATCCTGTCGCGTTTGCGATGTACATTCTGTCACCGAACAGCTGTGTAATCAGCTTTGCATACGGTGTCTCGCCGCAGCCGCCGCATGCGCCTGAGAACTCAAGCAGCGGAGTCTTGAACTGGCTTCCCTTTACAGTAGCCGGCTTGAACTTCTCGATTACATCGGTCTTCTCCGGCAGGGTTACTGCGTAGTCGAAGCCCTTCTGCTCTGCGATGTTTGCTTCCATGTTCTCCATAGCCAGTGCCTTCGCACCCTTCTTGCCCGGGCATACGTTTACACAGGAGCCGCATCCGGTACAGTCAAGAGCGGATACTACCATAGAGAACTTATAATCTGCCATACCGGTCATCGGAACAACCTTCATGGTCTCCGGAGCTGCAGCTGCCTCAGCCTCTGTCAGAGCTACCGGACGGATAACTGCGTGCGGGCAGACATAGGAACAACGGTTACACTGGATACAGTTCTCCGGATTCCATACCGGGATATCTACTGCAATACCACGCTTCTCGTAAGCAGAGGAGCCGCTGGGTGTGGTACCGTCTACGTAATCCTTGAATGCGGATACGGGCAGACTGTTACCTTCCTGTGCGTTTACCTTTGCCTGAATGTCATTTACGAAGTCTACAACGTCGCCGCGGCCATTCTCAGCATGTGTGAAGTCCAGTCCCTCGTCAGCTGCATCCTTCCAGCTCTCCGGAACAGTAATCTCAACAACCTGCTTAGCGCCTGCGTCGATAGCGTCGTAGTTCATCTGAACGATAGCGTCACCCTTTCTGCCATAGGTAGCCTTTGCAGCAGCCTTCATCAGCTCGATAGCCTGCTCCTCCGGAATGATGTTCGCCAGCTTGAAGAATGCAGACTGCAGAACGGTGTTGATACGTCCGCCCAGTCCGATCTCCTTACCAATCTTGATACCATCAATTACATAGAACTTGATGTTGTGGTTTGCGATAAAGCTCTTTACCTGGCCCGGCAGATGCTTCTCGATAGCTTCCATATCCCACGGGCAGTTCAGCAGGAAGGTACCGCCGTCTACCAGCTCCTGTACCATGTTGTACTTACGTACATAGGACGGATTGTGGCATGCTACGAAGTTTGCCTTGTGAATCAGGTATGTAGACTTAATCGGACTCTTACCGAAACGAAGGTGGGACATGGTCACACCGCCGGACTTCTTAGAGTCATAATCAAAGTAAGCCTGAGCGTACATATCTGTATTGTCGCCGATGATCTTGATGGAGTTCTTGTTCGCACCTACGGTACCGTCAGCGCCCAGTCCCCAGAACTTACAGTTGATGGTTCCTGCCGGAGTGGTTACCAGCGGAGCGCCTGTCTCAAGAGAAAGTCCTGTAACATCATCTACAATACCGATGGTGAACTTCTGCTTGGTATCATTCTTGTATACAGCAACGATCTGTGCCGGTGTGGTATCCTTGGATCCCAGTCCGTAACGGCCTGTGAATACCGGTGTATCGTTGAACTTGGTTCCCTTCAGGGCTGCTACTACATCCAGGTACAGCGGCTCGCCAAGAGCGCCCGGCTCCTTGGTTCTGTCAAGAACGGTAATCTTCTTTACGCTCTCCGGGATAGTTGCTACCAGTGCCTCTGCGCTGAACGGACGGTACAGACGTACCTTTACAACGCCGACCTTCTCGCCTGCTGCTACCAGATAGTCGATGGTCTCTTCGATGGTATCGCATACAGAACCCATAGCTACGATAACGTGCTCTGCGTCTGCTGCTCCGTAGTAGTTGAACAGCTTGTAGTCTGTTCCGATCTTCTCATTTACTTTATCCATGTACTCCTGTACGATAGCCGGCATAGCATCGTAGTAGGGGTTACATGCCTCTCTTGCCTGGAAGAAGATATCCGGGTTCTGTGCAGAACCTCTCTGGCAGGGATGGTTCGGGTTCAGGGCATTCTTTCTGAACGCGTCGATGGCATCCATGTCAACCATATCCTTCAGATCTTCGTAATCCCATGTCTCGATCTTCTGGATCTCATGAGATGTACGGAATCCGTCGAAGAAGTTGATGAACGGAATCTTACCCTTGATCGCTGCGCAGTGTGCAACCGGAGTCAGGTCCATAACTTCCTGTACGCTGGACTCACAGAGCATTGCAACACCGGTCTGACGACAGGCATATACGTCGGAATGGTCACCGAAGATGGACAGTGCGTGGCTTGCAAGCGCACGAGCGGATACGTTGAATACGCCCGGAAGCTGCTCACCAGCTACTTTGTAAAGGTTCGGGATCATCAGAAGAAGTCCCTGAGATGCTGTGAAGGTAGTAGTCAGAGCACCTGCTGCCAGAGATCCGTGAACAGCACCTGCTGCTCCAGCCTCAGACTGCATCTCGGTAACCTGTACGGTCTGTCCGAAGATATTGGTTCTTCCCTGTGTAGCCCACTCGTCAGTAGCTTCTGCCATAACAGATGACGGTGTAATCGGATAGATAGCTGCAACATCAGAGTACGCATATGATACATGCGCTGCTGCATGGTTTCCATCCATGGTCTTCATTTTTCTAGCCATGATATTTCCTCCTTATTTTATCAGCCCTGGCAAGGCATTTTTGATATCTTCATACATAGCTGATTGTAACATATTGGTTGGCGGTTGTCCATTTGATTGTTGTATTTTTTGATGTACATTTGCGGATTCTGAGAATTTTTGTTGTACATTGTCACGATAATTTTTCCACATAGCAGACAGCTTTTTCTGTCTCTTATTGTCCGGTTTTGTCTTTCCCATATTTTTCCTTGATTTGTTTGAATTTGTATGGTATTGTGAATTTATTGTACGGGATACCTGATTTCTGACAATTCCTGTATAAAATGTAATGAAAGAGAGATTCCCGAATGACCGATGAATATTATGAGCTGATTTATGATAAGGCGCGCTCCTACGGAATTGCGGAAGGGAAGGCAGAATGTATTCTGGAGACCCTGTCCGATTACGGAGAAGTACCCTTACGGATCCGCGAGCAGATTCTGACCCAGCGAAACAGCGCGCAGCTGAACCGGTGGTTTTCGCTGGCCCGGCAGGTACATACCATAGACGCCTTTACGAACCGGATGTAAGCGAAATGTCGCAGCGCTCCCTTTATTTCTCAGGATCGCAAAACAGCGTGTTATCAGAAATGAGATAACACGCTGTCTCTTTTTATCTTACGCCGGATTACTCGTCCAGCGCCTCTTTCATTTTATCAAAAAAGCCTTTCTTTCCTTTACCCGGCTTCTCCGGATTCTTACCGTTCACAATATCATCGTAAGCGCGCAGGGCTTCTTTCGCATCCTTACTTAAATCTGTCGGCACCTGTACCACCAACGTCACATAATGATCGCCGCGGGTGTTCTTATTGCGCAGGGACGGTACGCCCTTGCCTTTCAGACGCACGCGGGTGTCGGTCTGGGTTCCGGCCTTCACATCGTACTCCACCTCACCATCCACGGTCTTGATGCGGACGGTGCCGCCGAGCGCCGCCGTGGCGAAGCTGATGGGAGCCGTGGAGTAGATATTCATATCCTGCCGCTGGAAAATCGGGTGACGGGCCACGATAACCTCAACCAGCAGATCGCCTCTGGGACCACCGTTAACCCCCGGCTCTCCCTTTCCACGGATACGGATGCTCTGGCCGTTGTCGATACCTGCCGGTACCGTAACAGAAATCTTTTTCTTGCTGGCAATGTAACCGGTTCCGTAGCAGTCCGGACACTTTTCCTTGATGATTTTACCGGTTCCGTTACAATCCGGACAGGGACGTACATTCTGCACCATTCCGAACATGGACTGCTGGGTGTATACCACCTGTCCCTTGCCGCCGCATTTCGGACAGGTAACCGGCGAGGTACCAGGCTTCGCTCCGGTTCCGTGACAGCTGGTACACTCATCCTTCAGGGTCAGCTCAATCTCCTTCTCACAGCCGAAAACTGCTTCCTCAAAGGTGACACGCACCTGGGTACGAAGGTTCGCTCCCTGCATGGGCCCGTTGTTGGCGCGTCTGCCGCGGCCGCCTCCAAAGAGATCACCAAAGATGTCTCCAAAGATATCTCCCATATCCGCTCCGTTGAAATCAAAGCCGCCGAAGCCGCCTGCACCGCCGCCTGCGCCTCCCTCAAAGGCAGCATGGCCAAACTGATCGTACTGGCGTCTCTTATCCGGATCACTTAAAACTGCGTAAGCCTCGGAAGCCTCTTTGAATTTCACTTCTGCTTCTTTGTCGCCGGGGTTCATATCCGGGTGGTATTTTTTCGCCAGCTGACGGTATGCTTTTTTAATGGTCGCGTCATCGGCGTTCTTATCTACGCCCAGAACCTCGTAGTAATCTCTCTTCTGCTCTGCCATTTTTTCTATCTTCCTTTTTCTGATTTTTCTGCGCAAAATCCAAGGAAAGCAGCCGGAATCTGCTGCCCTCCTTGGACATCTGTGTTTATCTGTTTATTTGGAAACAGGTCTGTTGTAAAATATAACGCACATCATTTTCTGTGTCAAGACCTGTTCTTACGGCTTAGACCTCTCTGTAATCGCCGTCTACGACATCATCAGAAGCGCCTGCGCCTGTTCCGGTGCCTGCTCCCATATCCGGGCCTGCCTGGCCTGCCGCACCCTGTGCTGCCTGGGCCTGCTCATATACCTTTGCGAATACCTTCTGTGCCGCGTTCATCAGCTTTTCCTTGCCGTTCTTCAGCTCATCTAAGTCTGCGTCAGAAATATCAGTCTGATCCTTGGTTCTCTCCAGAACTGCCTTCAGGGAAGTAAGCTCTGCCTCTACTGCGGACTTGTCAGCCGGGTCAACCTGAGCGCCAACCTCCTCCAGTGCCTTCTCGGTCTGGAATACCATGGAGTCCGCGTCGTTTCTCGCATCGATGGCTTCCTTACGCTTCTTATCCTGAGCCTCGAACTCAGCAGCTTCCTTCACTGCCTTGTCGATGTCGCTGTCAGACATATTGGAGCCTGCGGTAATGGTGATATGCTGCTCCTTGCCGGTACCCAGATCCTTTGCGGATACATTTACAATACCGTTTGCGTCGATATCGAAGGTAACCTCAATCTGCGGAACACCACGTCTTGCGGGCGGGATTCCATCCAGACGGAACTGGCCGAGGGACTTGTTGTCCTTCGCGAACTGACGCTCACCCTGTACGACGTTGATATCTACAGCTGTCTGGTTGTCAGCTGCGGTAGAGAAAATCTGGCTCTTCTTGGTCGGGATGGTTGTGTTACGCTCAATCAGACGAGTTGCGATACCGCCCATGGTCTCAATGGACAGAGACAGCGGAGTAACATCCAGAAGAAGGATATCGCCTGCGCCTGCGTCGCCTGCCAGCTTACCACCCTGAATGGAAGCACCGATAGCTACGCACTCATCCGGGTTCAGAGATTTGCTGGGCTCATGGCCGGTCAGCTGTTTTACCTTGTCCTGTACGGCCGGAATACGTGTGGAACCGCCTACCAGCAGTACCTTGCCAAGCTCGGAAGCTGTAATGCCTGCATCCTTCAGCGCTGCCTGAACCGGTCCTGCGGTACGCTCTACCAGATCGTGGGTCAGCTCGTCGAATTTTGCTCTTGTCAGGTTCATATCGAAATGCTTCGGTCCCTCAGCGGTTGCTGTGATGAACGGAAGGTTGATGTTGGTTGTGGTTGCGCTGGAAAGCTCCTTCTTCGCCTTCTCTGCGGCCTCTTTCAGTCTCTGCATAGCCATCTTGTCACCGGACAGGTCTACACCCTCGGTGCGCTTGAACTCTGCAAGCATGTAATCTACAATCTTCTTATCGAAGTCGTCGCCGCCCAGACGGTTGTCGCCTGCGGTAGCCAGAACCTCGATAACGCCATCGCCAATCTCGATGATAGATACATCGAAGGTACCGCCGCCCAGGTCGTATACCATGATCTTCTGCTCTTTCTCATTGTCCAAGCCGTATGCCAGTGCCGCAGCGGTCGGCTCGTTGATGATACGCTTTACATCCAGGCCTGCAATCTTACCTGCATCCTTGGTTGCCTGTCTCTGTGCGTCGTTGAAGTATGCCGGTACCGTAATAACTGCCTCGGTAACCTTCTCGCCCAGATAGTTCTCTGCGTCTGCTTTCAGCTTCTGCAGAATCATAGCGGAAATCTCCTGCGGAGTGTACTGCTTTCCGTCGATGTTTACTTTGTGATCGGTACCCATCTCTCTCTTAATAGAAGAAATGGTTTTCTCGGAGTTGGTAACTGCCTGACGCTTTGCCGGCTCGCCTACCAGTCTCTCGCCTGTCTTTGTAAATGCCACTACAGACGGTGTGGTTCTTGCTCCCTCTGTATTTGCTACTACTACGGGCTTACCACCCTCCATAACTGCTACGCAGCTGTTTGTTGTTCCTAAGTCGATACCAATAATCTTGCTCATAATAGAGACCTCCTCAATGTATTCTGATTGTAAAATGTTAATTTCATTTATAGAACATTCGCCGTGCTACACTCGATTCCGCTTCGCTTCATCTCGTGCACGGGCTTCGCCCTATGTCATCTGCCAAAAAATCATCTGTTCATGCAAGCATGACATCTGATTTTTCGTCATCTGACGCACTGCTCATTGCCTACGTGTCAGTTTGCTACTTTTACCATGCTGTGACGGATTACCGTATCCTTGTACATGTAACCCTTCTGGAATTCCTCGGCTACTACATTTTCGCCAAGCTCTTCATCCTCCACGTGCATCACTGCGTTGTGGTAATTCGGGTCAAACTCCCCGCCCACTGCCTCGATGGGTTCTACACCCAGATCGGTCAGAGTGGTCATCAGCTGGCTGTATATCTTATCCATACCTACGATGACCGGATTTTCTTTCTGATCCTCAGGTACAGATGCAAGACCGCGTTCAAAATTGTCTACCACCGGAAGGATTTTCTCGATGACATCCCGGGCTCCCACTTCATACATGTGGGACTTCTCCTTCTCGGTTCTCTTTCGGAAGTTATCGAATTCGGCCATCTGGCGCTTTACGCGATCCTCCAGCTCCTCGATTTTCTCTTCCATCTTGTCTTTTTTCTTTTTCTTCTTCAGCATCTCCGGCTCCTCGACCGCTTCTGTCTCCTCCGGTTTCTCGCCGCCGGTGCTTTCTTTTTCTTCGGAAGCTTCTTCTGCTTTCACAGTTTCTTCTTCCTTTGCTTCTTCATTCTGAAGCTCTTCGTTTTTGATTTCCTGTTCCACGGGTTCTTGCCCCTTTCTATTTCTTATTTCTATTGTAAATCTCGTCCAGCTGCTCAGTCAGGGTCTTCAGCGTCTTCAATACATTCTCGTAATCCATTCGCTTGGGACCGATGATTCCGATGGTTCCCTGCAAGCCCTCGCCCAATTCGTAAGTAGCGGTGACTACACTGCAGTCCTTCATGGACTGTATGGGTGTCTCCTGTCCGATGTAAACCTGGATGCCTTTGCTGTCACTGTTCTCCAGTGTCTGATTTACCAGGTCAGACAGCTGCTGCTTTTCCTCGAAGGTGCTGATCAGCTCGCTTGCTTTGCCGTTATCAGAAAGCTCCGGATAGCGGAAGATGTTGGTCGCTCCTGAGGTATATATCTCTACCTCGTCCTCGGAGTGGATGACTTCTGCCACCGCATCAATGACGCTTCCCACCAGCTCGCTGTGAATGCCCGCCTGCTCCTTCAGGTTCTGTATCATGGCCAGATTGATTTCTTCTATGGATAAGCCATTCAGTACACTGTTCAGCAGGATATTCAGCTTCAGCACCGTTTCCTGGTCAAGCTCCTCGGTCACGTCAATCACCTTGTTGCGGACGATGTTGCCTTCTATCATAATCACCGCCAGAATCTGAGTGGCTGTGACCTTGGAGAGCTGGATAAATTTCAGCTTGTTCCTGTGATAGGTGGGCGCCGATACCATGGTGGCATAATTGGTATTCGCAGCCAGGACCTTTACCACCTGCTTCAATACCTGCTCCATCTTATCGGTTCGCTCAATCATCAGGTCTTTCAGTTCCTGTACCTCATGATTCTTCTCTTCCAGAATATGATCCACGTATAAGCGGTATCCTTTATCGGAAGGAATTCGTCCGGCCGAGGTATGGGGCTGCACGATGTAACCCATCTCCTCCAGGTCTGACATTTCATTTCGAATCGTCGCAGAGCTTAGATTCAAATCTGAGTATTTGGAAATGGTTCTGGAACCTACCGGCTCGCCCGTCTCCATATAATTACGGATGATCGCCTGAAGGATTTTCTGTTTTCTCTCGTCCAGTTCCATTTCGCTCACCTCTTCTTTACTGGTTTCTTTTTATTTCTTTGTTGCTTTTTGTCTATTAGCACTCGGCCCTCTTGAGTGCTAACATTAAGATAGCACTATGGTTTGGGTTTGTCAAGCGGGTTTATAGTTTTTTTAGAAATCTTTTTTGCTTTCCTTTATATAAGGTAAGAAAAACGGACGGAGAGAAAAGGAACCGGGGCGGGCTTACCCTCAGGAATACGCAGATTTCCCTACTCCTCGCAGGCGGCTTATTCGCGCTCGACCGCCAAACTCGGCCCTAAAGGGCCTCAGACAGTGGCTCCTTCGAGCGCTGCCTAGCCTGCTCGTCCCTACGGGAAATCAGCTACCATTCCCGAGGGTAAGCCTGGCACGCTTCCTTCTCTTCCCTGACTTTGACCCCGTTATAATCGTTATAATAATATACAGTGCAAATAACTTTCTTTCAGCAATAAAGTGAATTGGGGAGAGGGGCTGGATGTGCTCTGTGGGAACGTTAGCCTATTTTCCGTAGGGACGAGCAGGCTGGCAGCGCTTGAAGGAGCCACTGTCTGAGCCCATAGGGCGAGTTTGGCGATCAAGCGCGTATAAGCCGCCTGCGAGGAGTAGGAAAATAGGCGTGTTCCCACAGAGCACA
>NZ_JBOKYU010000046.1:0-16528 GCF_051972735.1 Laedolimicola sp.
TTGTTAATGTTACAAATAACCTGGCCAGACTCCGCAAGGAAAAAATCATTGCCTCGCACCGTAAATGGATAGAAATTACTGATTACCCTAAACTGGTTTCCTACTGCTCCAACGAAACACTCAACTCTTGATGTTTGTTGTGATGCTATCATAGCAAGAATAAAAATTTCCTTCTGCACAAAAATATAGGTAACAGAAGTTTTTTGATATAGAAAAAAGGTTACGAACAAACAGAACTTGTTCGTATGCTCAATTACAAGATATAGCAAGAAAATCTCTGGAAATTAGATTCTTCTATGATAATGAAGGGTGAGAAGCTTACAAATCAGGCTTTTCACCCTTCCATCCTGATTGTCCACCAGAAAGATATAGGTCTGTGCTGTCCCTTCCGGATTGGTTTCCATATAATGCTTCAAAAACTTCTTGTTCAAACTTATCACTTCCTTTCAGGCAAAGGAAAAGACGCAAGCCACATTTCTATGACTCACGCCTTACTTCGCTCACAATATTCTATTTTCATTAGTTATCTGCTAGATTGTTTACTGTCAAATATGAAACATCTCTCTGCAAATCATTTTTCCGCATGCTGTTTTAAAAATATTATGATAGGCTTTTAAAGCTGCTTCTTTCGATAAGCCATCCTCCATGATGTTTACCAGAAAATCAGCCTCTACCAAGATCTGATAATCCATTTCATCAATATTATTATAGGTATGATGATGTGCAATCAGATACTGAACCCGATCAGATACCTTCCTCCTTTTTCACATATAACAGCCTTAAAATTAATCCTATGTTTTCCATGATATAAGATATCACATTTTTATTCTTGTATCTACATCACCGGAAACATTCAATTCAAAGTGATTTCGATTTGTTTTTATAAAGCCTTCTTTTTGTAATTTTGATATTTCTGTAGACATTGCCGCCCGATCAATACAAAGATAATCCGCCAACTGCTGCCGGTCAAAAGGAATGTCAAAGGACAACGACGAATGTCTGGTGGATTCTGCTGACAGATAGGACAGTAGTTTATCCCTGGTCGTTCGCTTGCCAACATGCGTGATCTTATCGTTCAGGAGCAGTATCTTATTTGCCAGCACACTGACCAGGTTACGAATCAGCTTCTGATGATGTCCGCATGCAGTCGGGCAGGTAACCAGAAGCCTCTGGACATTTAACAGGATAATCTCACACTCCTCATCTGCTACCACACTGATATTCAGAACAGCTCCTGGGCTTGCCGCATAGGGCTCCCCAAAGAAATCACCGGCATGACATTTAGACAGAATATTCCGATGTCCCCAAAGGTCTTCCTGTATCACAAGGACACAGCCCGATGCCACAAGTCCCATTACCTCGGTAGAATCCCCTGCTCTGAAAATATAAGAGTCTCGTTCTTTGGAAATGATTGTTGCATTTACACATTGCAGGATAGATAATATTTCGTTATCCGTAAGGCCTTTAAAAAATGGACTGTTTCTTAGAATGGTTAAATATTTTTTCAAAATCGCTCCTCCTGTTGGAAATCAAACATACAAGTTGTGTTTATTATACTATGATTCTACCAGAAACAGAAGTTAAATGCTATTGACGGAGGATAGAAATGATAAGAAAGATTATCAGGATTGATAAAGACAAATGCAACGGCTGCGGTGTCTGTGCAGATGCCTGCCACGAAGGTGCCATTGATATCATTAACGGAAAAGCGGAATTGGTGAGAGAACATTTCTGTGACGGACTGGGCGACTGTCTTCCGGAATGTCCCACAGGTGCCATTTCATTTGAGGAAAGAGAAGCACCCGCATATGATGAAGAAGCCGTGAAAGAAGCACAGAAGAAACTATTTGTCAAAAATCAGGCAATGTCTGCACACTCGGTGCCAAAGCTTCAGAACTGGCCGGTACAGATTAAACTGGCTCCTGTTAATGCACCATATTTTAACGGTGCAAAGCTTTTAATCGCAGCTGATTGTACTGCTTACGCTTATGCCAGCTTTCATCAGGATTTTATTCGAAATAAGGTAACTTTAATTGGTTGTCCAAAATTAGATCAGGTGGATTATAGTGAGAAACTGACCGAGATTATTCAAAATAACAACATTCAAAGTGTGACAATTGTAAGAATGGAAGTTCCATGCTGTGGTGGACTGGAAATGGCAGCAAGAAAAGCCCTTCAAAGCAGTGGAAAATTTATACCATGGCAGGTTGTAACAATAAGTATTGATGGAAAAATATTAGAATAAAAGGAGAATACGAAAATGAATACAAAAATGTTTTGTTATCAGTGTGAACAGACAGTGGGATGTACCGGCTGCACAGGAAATGCCGGTGTCTGTGGGAAAAAGGCAGATACAGCCAGATTGCAGGATGAACTGACGGGTGCGTTGATCGGTCTTGCAAGAGCAGTCGATGGCGCAGAAACTATTTCCAAAAGAACTTCACAAGTTATAATCGAAGGACTGTTTACTACCGTTACAAATGTGAGTTTTGATGATGCAGCGATTCAAAATATGATACAAAAAGTCAGAGCCGAGAAAGAAAGATTGGTTCCTGACTGCAGTAAATGTCAGTCAACCTGCGGAAAAACAGACGAATACGATATGCAGCAGCTGTGGGATGCCGATGAAGATGTCCGCTCTTTGAAATCTCTTATTCTTTTCGGAATTCGCGGAATGCCAGCCTATGCCTATCATGCAAACGTTCTGAATTACGAAGACGCCGACGTGAATCGGTTCTTCTGCGAGGCATTATTTAGGATTGGTTACGAAGAAAGTGTGGAGACACTGCTTCCTGTTGTGCTGAAAGTAGGAGAAATCAATCTGAAGTGCATGGCACTCCTTGACAAGGCAAATACAGAAACTTACGGAACACCAGAACCGACTGCAGTTACTCTTACCGTAGAAAAAGGACCCTTTATTGTTGTGACCGGACATGATCTGAAGGATCTGCAGCTTTTACTTGAACAGACAGAGGGAAAAGGAATCAATATCTATACCCACGGTGAAATGCTCCCTGCCCATGCTTATCCATTCTTAAAGAAATTCTCTCACTTAAAAGGGAATTTTGGAACTGCATGGCAGAATCAGCAGAAAGAGTTTGATCATCTTCCAGCTCCGATTCTTTACACTACCAACTGTCTGATGCCGCCCAAAAGCAGTTACGCTGACAGAGTATTTACAACAGAAGTAGTTGCTTTCCCAGGTGCTGTCCATATCGATGAGAAGAAAGATTTCACGCCGGTCATTGAAAAAGCATTGGAACTGGGTGGTTACAAAGAAGATCAGATACTCACAGGCATCAACGGCGGTACAAAAGTGACAACTGGTTTTGGTCATGCAGCCATCCTGTCCCATGCAGGAACTGTAGTTGAGGCAGTAAAAGCAGGTGCAATCCGCCATTTCTTCCTGGTTGCCGGCTGTGATGGAGCTAAACCAGGTCGAAACTATTACACAGAATTCGTGAAACAGACACCTTCTGACAGCATCATCCTCACTCTGGCTTGTGGCAAGTTCCGTTTCAATGATCTCGATCTGGGCGAAATCGGCGGGCTGCCGCGGCTGATGGATATGGGACAGTGTAATGATGCTTATGGCGCAATCCAGGTTGCCGTGGCACTTGCGGACGCCTTCGGATGTTCCGTAAATGAGCTTCCGCTTTCCTTCGTTCTCTCCTGGTACGAACAGAAGGCCGTCTGCATCCTGCTGACGCTCTTGCACCTGGGTATTAAAAACATCCGTCTTGGTCCTTCTCTTCCGGCGTTTTTGTCTCCCAATATTCTGAATTTTCTGGTGGAAAATTATGGAATTGCACCGATTACAACGCCGGAGGAAGACATCAAAACACTGTTGAACCATAATAAATAAATTTGTCAAAGCCTCTGCAGAATCGAATTACCGTTCGGCTTCCGTGCCCATTTTCTTCAGCTCCCCGGCCAGGAAAATTCCGGAAATCACAGCCGCCAGGCAGTCTGCAATGGGGCCCGCGTACATGATACCGTCAATCCCCAGGAACAGGGGCAGGATAACCAATAAGGGCAGCAGGAAAATAATCTGCCGGGTCAGAGACAGGAAGGTTCCCTTCTTCGGCTTTCCGATAGAGGAAAAAAAGGTAGAGGACATGGGCTGCAGATTATTGATAAAGGTAAAGAACAGGTAAACCCGGAAATACCGCTCCGCAAAGGAGAAATACAGATCTGAGCCATTTCCGAACAGCGCCGTGATCTGCAATGGGAAAATCTGGAACAGGCAGAAGGCGGTAATACAGATGATCTGTCCTGCCGACAGGCTCAGGAAAATGACCTTCTTTACCCGGTCATAATTTCTCGCGCCGTAATTGAAGCTGGCAATGGGCTGCATTCCCTGAGCAATTCCGATACAGAAAGCAAAAAACATAAAGCTGACCTTATTGATAATGCCGGAGCAGGCTAGCGGAATGGCCTCTCCGTATACAGACAGGGCGCCGTAATGGCGCAGGGAATTGTTCATGACAATCTGCACCAGCATCATAGCCAGCTGATTAAAGCACTGAGCCATACCCAGCGTCATGGCGTAGCCCAGATAAATCATTCTGGGCCGGAGATGCTCTCTGGTAAATGGTCCTGCCTTGTAATGACGGAGATAGCGGAACACCAGAAAGGCAGAGATTATCTGACCGGTGATCGTAGCAAGGGCCGCTCCGGTCATTCCCATCTTGAAGCCGAAAATCAGAATCGGATCCAGAATGGTATTGATCAGAGCCCCGGTCAGGTTGCAGGCCATGGAATAATTGGGACTTCCGTCCGCCCGGACCAGGTGGGCTCCGCCGGAGGTCAGAATCAGAAACGGAAATCCAACGGCTACAATACGTACGTATTCCCGGGCCAGTCCCAGAACATTATCCGGCGAACCGAAAAAGATCAACATGGGATCCAGGAAAAGTTCCGCAATCAGAAACAGTACAATGCCGCTTCCAAACATCATGACCGCCGCGTTTCCAATATAATAAAGGGCCTTATCCTTCTCGCCCCGTCCCATGGACAGGTTAAAAGCGGAGGCCGCTCCGATACCAAACAGCAGGGCCAGGGCGGTACAGCTGGTGGTCAGGGGGAAGGCCACATTGGTCGCTGCGTTTCCCAGCTCCCCGATACTGTGGCCGATAAAAATCTGGTCAACCATGTTGTAAAGGGCGTTGACCAGCATGGCTACAATGCTGGGAACCGCGAATTTCCGAAGAAGCTGTCCCACCGGTTCTGTGCCCAGAGGATTGATCTGTGTTGTATTTGTCTGTGTCATTTCATTCATATCTTCTGTATCCCTTTTCATTTTAAAATAAGTCTTGTTTATTATAGCGTTCTTTACCCTCTCTGTAAAGAAATGACATAAAAAAAGGATCCCGTAAATATATATTGGAATCCTTTTTTCCTGTTATGCTTCTCTGCCTCCGCTATGGTTTCCGCATCGTTGATAAACCGTATAGATTTCTATCGTTCGGTTCATTTTGCCTCCAGCACCAGTTCTTTCAGACACCGCTTGGGAACATAATGGGTGTCCTCCGCGTCCCGGTAATATTTTGTACTTCCATCTTCCCCCACATCGGTCAGCACCACTTTTTCCGCAGGCTTGCCAAGAGCCACAATCAGATTCGGCTCCACGCCCTCCGGCAGATTCAGTAGTTCCTTCAGCTGAGGCTTATGGAAGCTTCCGATCATGCAGCCGCCGAAGCCTTTTTCCACTGCGCCCAACAGCATCGTCTGAGCCACCACGCCCACATCCCGTTGGAACCGGGTGGTGTTGGAGCTGATGTTCATATCCTGGCAAATGATGATGAAGGCAGCAGGCTCCTTGCCCGGATGGGGGAGCTTCATTTCTTTCAGAGCCTTCGCCCACATGGTCAGGGGCAGAATCTGCTCCACCTCTTCTTTTTCCCAGGCAATGTAGTATCGCAGAGGCTGTTCGTTGACGCTGGATGCTGTGTAGCGTGCCAGGTCAACCAGCTCCAGAAGTTCTTCTCTGGTAAGACGCACCGATGGATCGAATCCGCGATAACTTCGATTCTTTAAAACTAGCTCCTTTAACATGACTGCTTCTCCCATTCTTTTACGCTGTCCTGAATCTCCCTGCAGATCTCCCGGGTGTCCTTGCCGTCTGTGGCGATGGTCACATCGGCTGCCGCCTCATATTTTTCCCGACGCTTCTCAAGAAGCTCGGCGATATATTCTACAGTTTTATTGTGCTCAATCAGTGGCCGGTTATGGCTGTAACGCACCCGCTCAAAGATGGTCTCCGGCCGGGCGGTCAGAAGTACGATGATGCCGCTCTTTTTCATCTCGGCCACATTGCACTCCCGCATGGGCGTGCCGCCTCCGCAGGAAACGATGACGCCGTCCCTTTGCTGCAGTTCCACCAGAAGTCCCGTTTCCAGCTCCCGGAAGTACTCCTCGCCCCGGGTCTCAAAAATCTGGGAAATGGGCATCCCCTGGCGCTTTACGATGAGCTCGTCCATTTCTATGACTTCTGTGGAAAGCTCCTTTCCCAGTACAGCGGAAATGGTACTCTTTCCGGTTCCCATAAATCCTATCAGAAATATATTCATACTGTTACCTCCATGCAAATCAATTTTATTTTAGTATATCTTCCGGTCTGCGTCAATTTGAATTTGCAGGGGAGGTAAGATGACAGATCTGGGGCAGACATTTAGATCTTCCCGGATCTCTTCCACCGGCATCTTCCGCCCGGTATAAAGCTCCACCCCAGCCGCGCCCTGGGAACGTACCTTTTATATGGCACAGTTAAAGGGGCGTCATCAGACGCCCCTTGTGGAACAATTCCATCCAGTCACCTATCAGCCCGATAACCTTTTCCATGATAAAGGCCGAAAGCTCTGGCAAATCTACATACTTCATCAGAATTAGCGGTTCAAAGTTGCCAGCACGCCCTTGGCAATGCCTTTCGCTACGCTGTTCTCGTAGACGTCGTCCGCCAGCTCACTGCCTTCACTCTCGTTGCTCAGGTAACCGGCCTCCACCAGAACCGCCGGCATATCCGTATCATTTACAATGGAAAAATCGCAGGAATTACTTCCCTGATCCTTCGCACCGGTCTCCTTTACCAGGGCTGCGTCGATATTCTCTGCCAGAGACTTGCTTTCCTTGTCGTCATTCGCATAATTGACATGTACGCCGCTCTGACTGCTGTCATCCTCGGAATAGTTGCAGTGTACGCTGACCAGAAGATCCGCGCCGGATGCGTTGACTGCCGCCACACGTTCCTCCTTGGACAGATAGGAATCGTCCTCCCGTGTCATCACCACCTGATAGCCCTGACTTTCCAACATGATTTTCAGCTTCGCACAGATGTTCAGATCCGCTTCTTTTTCCTCAATAGCCGCGCTGCTCATACCGGTATCCCGGCCGCCGTGTCCCGGATCAATGGCAATCACATAGGTACTGCCCTGTGCGGAAATCTTCACACCACTTCCGCCGCCTGTGAACTTTGAAACCGCAACTATGATACCGCCTGCGATGACTGCCACAACCAGTATAATCACTACAAACAGGAGTGCCCGGCGGCACTTTCTGCGCTTCATCTCTTCCTGACGGCGCTTTCTGGCTGCCGCCCTGTGCCGACGCTCCGCCGGGCTCATTTCATTCTTGTCATTTGTGTCCATCTTATGATCCCCCTGTGTTATTTTTCCCATTTATCGCAAAGAGCCTGGATCTGATCCGCCAGCTTCGCAATATCCTTATTGGTCCAGCCCTTACACTGATCAATGAGCCGCATCAGGCGTTTACCGGTCTCCACCAGACGATCGTATACAGTCATTCCTGCCTTCGCGTTCTTACGCTGCTCCTTTACAATGCGCTCCTGATTGCCCTCTGCAATCCGGCTGTTGGTGGCCAGATCCCAGATTTCTCCGGTATAGGGTGCCGTGGTGGTAAAGCCGTACTCCTCATGCAGGCAGGCTGCAAAGGTATCGCAGACCTGATCCTCGCCATGTACCACGAAGACCCGCTGAGGCTTTGTACGAAAACCCTGAATCCAGCTAATCAGGCCTTCCTTATCTGCATGACCACTGATACCGGCCAGAACTTCAATGTGCGCCTTAACTTCCACCGGCTCGCCAAAAAGCTTCACTTCGTTCGCGCCCTCCACCAGAGAACGGCCCAGTGTGCCGACTGCCTGATAGCCCACGAACAGAACTGTGCTTTCCTGTCGCCACAGATTGTGCTTCAAATGATGACGGATACGCCCCGCCTCGCACATACCGGACGCGGAGAGAATCACCTTCGGCTCATCGTCAAAATTGATCATTTTAGACTCGTCACTGGTAATTGAAAGGCTTAAACCCGGAAAACTGATGGGATTGATACCTTTCTTTACAAGCGCCAATGTCTCCTCATCAAAACAATCATACATGTTTTTATTGAAAATGGTGGTGGCCTGTACTGCCAGAGGACTATCTACGTAGACCTTGAAGCCGTCATGTCCGTGTATCAGCTTCTTTGCCTTGATCTCCCGCAGAAAATACAGCATCTCCTGGGTACGTCCTACCGCGAAAGACGGAATTACCACATTGCCGCCACGGTCAAAGGTCTCCTGGATAATCCGGGTTAGCTCCTTTACATAGTCCGGCTTCGGACCATGACTGCGGTCGCCGTATGTAGACTCAATCAGTACATAATCCGCGGTTTCCACATGAGTCGGATCCTTTAATATCGGCTGATGAAGATTGCCGATGTCACCGGAGAATACTAGCTTTTTCTCGACACCGTCTTCCTGGAGCCAGACCTCAATACACGCCGAACCAAGCAGATGTCCCACATCGGTAAACCGGATATCAATTCCGTCCGCAAGATGAATCCTTTCTCCGTACGGACAGCCACAGAACAGTTTCGACGCGCCGTCCGCATCCGCAATGGTATACAGCGGCACATATTCCGGCTTTCCGGCACGCTTTGCCTTTCGATTCCGCCATTCCGCCTCAAACTCCTGAATGTGGGCACTGTCGCGGAGCATGACCTCACAGAGATCGCTGGTGGCATAAGTGGAAAAAATAGTCCCCTTAAAGCCCCGTTTGTACAATAAAGGCAGCAGACCCGAATGATCAATGTGCGCATGGGTCAGAAGCACATAGTCAATATCAGCAGGATTCACCGGAATTTCCTGATTTTCATAGATGTCCGGCCCCTGTTCCATACCACAGTCTACAAGTATCACCTTTTTGCAGGTCTCAAGCATATGACAGCTGCCTGTCACCTCGTGATCCGCACCCAGAAATGTCAGCCTCATAGTCTCATCTCCCTAAAATATAGATACTGTTTTTGCTACCTTTATTATACCGTTTGGTATATAAAAAGACAATGCTCTTTCGAAAAATTTAAGGTTTAAATGCGCGCAGCCCGAAGTCTCGCAATCTCATCCGTCCAGCCTGCGTCGTCATTTGGCGTCTCCAGAATAAAGGGAAGATCCCGGAGCGCCGGATGATTGATAATACGGGTGAAGGCCTCCCAGCCGATGTGCCCCTCGCCGATGCGGGCGTGACGATCCTTATGGCTGCCGCGATCATTCAGACTGTCGTTCAGGTGAATGGCTTTCAGACGATTCAGACCGATTACTTTGTCAAATTCCGTAAGTATACCATCCAGATCGCCAACGATGTCATAGCCTGCGTCCCATACATGACAGGTATCCAGGCAAACGCCCAGCTTCTCAGAAAGCTCTGTCCGGTCGAGAATTTCCTTAAGCTCTTCAAAGCTTCTTCCCACCTCGCTGCCCTTTCCGGCCATGGTCTCCAGAAGCACCGTGGTGGTCATGTCCCGAGACAGAGAAGCGTTCAGCATCTCGCTGATCAGGCGAATTCCCTCTTCTGCACCCTGCCCCACGTGACTGCCGGGATGAAAGTTATAATAATTGCCGGGCGTATACTCCATGCGCTTCAGGTCATCCCGAAAAGTCTCGCCCGCGAAGCGGCGGGTGTCCGCCTTATCGGAACAGGCGTTCAATGTATAGGGCGCATGGGCCACAATTTTTCCAAACTCGTTTTCCCGCGCAATACCCTGAAACCGTTCCACGTCTGCCGGGTCGATGGCTTTGGCGTTGCCGCCCCGGGGATTGCGGGTAAAAAAGGCAAAGGTACCGGCCCCCAGCTTCAGCGCCTGCTTTCCCATTGCTTCATAGCCTTTGGCCGATGAAATATGACTTCCGATATAAAACATACAGTCTCCTCTACAGGGCACGTTCCTTTAAGGTCACGCTGACCCAGCCCTTTCCGTATTCTTCACTCTCATAATTGAAGCCCACTTCCAGTCCTGCTTTGGAATAGAAGTACGCGGACTCCCGGGGATCAGACAGAAGCTTCAACAATTCCTCATCTGTGCTGTTGGTGACGAAATCTACCCCGCCATTCTGGGTCTGATCCTGTGCCCGGAAGCGCATAACCAATTCATCGTCAATGGCAATCATTTCCGATGGAGCAATCTGCTCGCCGGTCTCAAGCCGGAAATTCAGGGCAGTCAGCTTCGGAAGCGTACTTTCGCCCTCCGGAAGCCGATGCTGAAATACCACGCTGATTTTCTCGTCATCCATATAGGTCACATAGCCGCTGGTCGTCACACTGTCTGTGAAATCCGCATAGGAATCCTTATATTGCTCCGCAGCCCGTTTTATCGCCGCATTAACGGTCGAATAATCGGCTCCATTATCCGCATCCTTCGCCCGAAGCTCCGGATAAGTCACGTAATACCCTGTAGTATCGTCACCCTCGGACGCCCAGCGGGACTCGGTCAGCCAGTCAATGGTATAAGCTGCGTCCTCATTGATGTCGTCCACGATTTCCTTATAATACGCGTCGTCTTCACTCGGTTCATAATCTTCAGAATCATCGTAGTAGTCGCCATAGTCGTCATAATAATCGGAGCTTCCCACCGTATCCTGCGCGGCATGGAAAATCAGGCGGCTCACATTCATGGTAACCGCAATCAGAGCGCTAATCAGAAGTATGGCGCCGAGAATGCTTAAGATGATCACCCAGCCTTTCGTCTTCTTTTTCTTCGGACTGTTTCCCATTCCGTAATTCTGCGTCGGCTGCTGTACGCTGCCAAACCGTCCGCTGTAACCGCAGCTCCGGCAGACACCGTCCTGCATCAGGGCTCCGCAGCGCGGGCAAAAATCAAAATCTCTGTTTTCACTCATTGTTCTTCTCCTGTCAGTTCATCCAGATTTTTTCCGTAGGCATCTATAAAATAGGTCAAAAACAGCTCTGCCTCCCGCACCTTAAGCCGGTGAAGCTGCTCCAGGGTTGTCTCTCTGGCACGGACAAATTCCCGATTGCCGCACCCCTCCTCTTCGATACATTTGATATAGGCTGACAGCTTATCCGCAGCTTTTACAAGCTTCCAGAGATAAGCGTCTTCCTCCTGATTCGTAAATATTCCTTCATAGGATACGCGCATTTCTTCCGGAAGCATGGAAAGAAGAGTCTGACCCGCCTTCTGTTCGATTTCCTTATAGGTATGCCGAATCTCCGGGTTATAATATTTTATGGGTGTCGGCATATCCCCGGTAATGATCTCCGTCGCATCATGGTACATGCCAAGCACCGCGGCCCGATCCGTATTCAGCTCTTTGCCCAGATAAGTGTTGCCAATCACAGCCAGCGCGTGGGCAATCATAGAGACCTCCAGGCTGTGCTCACTTAAGTTCTCTGCCCGGGTATTGCGCATCAGCGCCCAGCGGTCGATGTATTTCATCCGGGACATCATGGCAAAATAGTTATTCATGCTTCTTCCCCTTCTTTTCCTGAATCAGGCAGATATTGCTGGCCCAGAAGCTGCTGTATTTTTTCCCGTATTCCTGATATTCCTTCCAGGAAATAAAATATTCTTTTCCCCAGGAAGAAATCTGCAGATAGCCGTTCTCCATACCGGTGACCACCACATAATGAGCCTTTGTCTCGGTGGCAGGCAGATAGACGCCGTTTTCCTGGCGGTACAGGGTCAGCTTTTTCTTCCGCCAGAAAGGAATGTTCTGACCGATGGCCAGAATCACCGGATAGTCCTTTGACAGACTGTCCTGAATGCGCTCCAACATTTTACCGGAGCTTAAACACCATCTGGCACGTAGATCGATCCGGTAATGGCGAAAATACCGGTTCATCGCCCGGGCAAGCTGGAAATTTGGCACGCCGAAGCCCGGGATAATGCCCAGATAGCGCTTGTTCATCTTACGCAGATAACGCTCATAGCGGGGATAAGAAAGGCAGCCGTCCTCCCGCAGCATGCCGTACAACAGATCCGTATTGCAGGGCAGCCGGTGAATGCCCAGATAAATCAGCACGTCGCCCATGGCCACCACGCCGCAGCCGTATTTCCGCATCATATAACCGGTGGCCCAGTTCTGATTTCCCCCGAAGGATTTATCCGCCTGCGTCTTTACCGCAAGATAGGTGTGCCTTAGACAGCAGCGTCTGTTCTCCATAGACTTTCTCCTTTAAACGACAGTTCCCATGAAATAAAAGCCCTTACATTCGTCCAGACTGACATTGACATACTGTCCGATCCAGGACGCTTCGCCCGGGAAATGAACCAGCAGGTTGTTGCTCATGCGGCCTGTCACATAACCGGGCTTGTGGTCGTTGACCTCCTCAATCAGGACCTCCTGAACAGTTCCGGTATAGCGGGCGGTCTGCTCTCTGGCACAGCTCTGTACCAGCGCCAGGAGCTTGTCAAAACGGACTTTATTGTCCACATCCGGCACCTGATTTTCCATGGCGGCAGCAGGCGTTCCGGTTCGTTTGGAATAGATAAAGGTATACGCGTTATCGTAATGGACTTTCCGCACCACATCCAGGGTCTCCTCGAAGTCCTCGTCAGTCTCGCCCGGGAAGCCCACGATAATATCGGTAGTCAGGGAAATATCCGGGATCTCCCTGCGAATCTTCTCCGCCAGCTCCAGATACTGCTCCTTGGTGTACTTACGGTTCATGGCCTTTAAGATCCGGCTGCTTCCGGACTGCAGGGGCAGGTGCAGATGACGGCAGATCTTCTTCGATTCCTTCATAACCCGAATCAGCTCGTCGGACAGATCCTTCGGATGAGACGTCATAAAACGGATCCGGCGAATGCCGTCAATCTTCTCCACCTCGCGGAGAAGCTGCGCAAAGGTCATGGGATTCTCCAGATTCTTTCCATAGGAATTGACATTCTGGCCCAGCAGCATGACCTCGGTCACACCGTCCGCAGCCAGCTTCTCGATTTCCCGGATAATGTCCTCAGGCTTCCGGCTCCGCTCCCGGCCACGCACATAGGGCACAATGCAGTAGCTGCAGAAATTATTGCAGCCGAACATGATGTTGACGCCAGACTTGAAGGCGTATTTCCGCTCAACGGGAAGCTCCTCCACGATCTCCTGCGTATCCTTCCAGATATCTACAATCATGCTGCCGTTCTGCATACTTTCCGCCAAAAGCTCCGCGAATTTAAAAATATTGTGGGTACCGAAGACCAGATCCACGAAGCGGTAGCTCTGCTTTAACTTCTCCACTACTTCCGGCTCCTGCATCATGCAGCCGCAGAGAGCAATCTTCATATGGGGATTACTTTTCTTCCGGTGCTTTAAGAGGCCCAGGTGGCCATAGACCTTCAGGTTGGCGTTTTCACGGACGGTACAGGTATTGTAAATGACAAAATCGGCGGTATCCTCTTCCGTTGGATTATACCCAATTTTTTCCAGTATTCCGGTCAGCTTCTCGGAATCCCTTGCGTTCATCTGACAGCCGAAGGTCGTAACGCAGAAAGTCAGCGGGCGGCCAAGCCGCGCGCTTTCCTCTGCTACCTGCTTTTTACAGACCTCTATGAAATAATACTGGCGCTCCGGCTCGGTCTCCGGGGCTTTCGCCCAGATTTCACTATTTAAATTCATGTTAGTTCTCCTGTAATCTCATATCATTCTGCACGGGTTCTATTTTTCGACAGACCCGTATTTTATAATATTACCTTTTTTACAGGCTTCGTGCAACCATTTGTTTTGGTTTGTATTCCATTTCTATTTTCGGCTGCTTAGCCCAGGGCCACATCCAGGGCCATCATCAGTGTAAATCCCATAGCGAAAAAGATTGTTCCGATATCTGAGTGTTTTCCCACGGACATCTCCGGAATCAGTTCCTCGATGACCACATACATCATGGCGCCTGCCGCAAAGCTCAAAAGATATGGAAGGGCCGGAAGAATCAGGGTGGCGGCCAGAATCGTCAGAAAGGCGCCAATGGGTTCCACGACGCCGGACAGAACGCCGTAGAGGAAGGATTTTCCCTTGCCTGCGCCCTCGGCCCGGAGAGGCAGGGAGATGATCGCGCCCTCGGGAAAGTTCTGGATGGCAATACCGATGGACAGGGCCAGCGCACCTGTTACGGTGATATAAGTATTGCCGGAGAGCCATCCCGCGTAGACCACGCCCACCGCCATACCTTCGGGAATGTTGTGAAGTGTCACGGCCAGCACCAGCATCGTCGTGCGCTTCAGGTGGCTTCTGGGTCCCTCTGCCTCGTCGCTGTTCCGGTGTAAATGCGGGATGATGTGATCAAGCAGCAGCAAAAATAAAATACCGACCCAGAAACCGATAACTGCCGGGACGAAGGCCCAGATTCCCATGGCCGCCGACTGTTCCATGGACGGAATCAGCAGGCTCCAGATGGAAGCTGCCACCATGACGCCCGCCGCAAAGCCGGTCAATGCCCGGCTGACCTGTTCATTTAAGGATGTTTTCATAAAAAAGACCATGGCCGCTCCAAGGGAAGTTCCTGCAAAGGGTATTAAGATTCCCCGGATTATTTCTGATGTCATATAAGAATCTCCTTTCTTGGATTAGCCTGAACTAACCGTTTTATGATTATTATATGCGTCAAAGCTCCGCACTGTCCATAGCAGGATTTCTTGTTGAGAATAAAAGAAGGACAAGCCCTGCTTATCCTTCGTAAAATTTCCGCTGCTCCATTTCCTGCTGCATTTATTCGAAATAGTTGATACTTCTGGTCTTATCATAATAGATCACATTTTCCTGCCGCACAGAAGCCGTTCCATGCTCCACATCAATGATCGATACCGCGCAATTTTTATGGACGCCGCCCTTCCAGAAATCTTTCAAATCTGTAATCAGAAGACTGGACAACAGTGCTTTCACAAGCGCTCCATGGGCGGATATCAGCACAGTTTTGTCCTGATACTCCGGCCGGTCAATGAGCCAGGTCAAAAAATCTGTTCCCCGGACACAGAGCTCCGCAATGGATTCACCGCCCTCCGGCGGATTATAGTGAGCCGGATTCTGGAAAAAATTCGGGAAATCCGGATCCGGGATGTTGTAATTCGGCCCCGTACAGCACAGACCCTCGAAGCAGCCAAAGCTGATTTCCTTCAGGCGCTCGTCCACAATCAGGGGAATCTGCCGCTCCCGTTTCATGATTTCCGCCGTCTGATAGGCGCGCTTCAGCGGACTTGAAAAAATCACATCAAGGGGAATGCCTTTCAGCGCCTCCGACGTAATCTCCGCCACTTCAATACCATTTCGATTTAAGGGAATGTCCGTCGTTCCCTGGAGCCAGTGCTTTGTATTCCAGTCTGTCTCACCGTGACGGATCACATAGATGACCATTTAAGTTTCCTCCTGCTATATAAAATCGAACTTATATTCGTTTTGGCTTATTATAGCATTTTGTCCGGAGCTTGTCATCCATTAAATTTATGAAAATGAAAAAGAACCGCAGCCCCAGATTTTCATCCAAAGCTGCGGAGTCCCCTGTAACTCAGGTTTCTTTTTGAAAAACGTTTTCTCGAACTTTTCTGAACAGGGCGGGCTTATTTACCGGCCATCTGCTTTTCCTGTTCCTCGATCATCTTCTTTACCATATAGCCGCCTACGCTTCCGTTCTGCTTGGAAGTCAGGTTGCCGTTGTAGCCGTCGGTCAGCGGTACGCCCAGCTCGCTGGCTACCTCGTACTTGAACTTGTCAAGAGCGCCCTTTGCCTCCGGTACTGCTGCGGTATTTGAAGATTTGTTTGCCATAAGAAACTCCTCCTTACTGCAGACGGGAATCTTTTTATACATTCCATTTGTCTGCGGTTCGTGATTGGTTGTTACAGGAGTTATTATGCGGAATAATCCGCTCTTTACACTGGGAGTTCCTTGCTTCTCTGATAAAATTTGGCTGTTTGCTTTCTAAAAGGTCAACCGCATCTGATTCCAGACCACATTGCCGTGTACGGATTCGGACACGCCCTCATTTACAAAACCGAATTTGGCGTAATAGGGAATCAGCCGATCCTTACAGGTCAGCACCAGACCTTTTCGGCCCTGCTCTCTGGCGTCCGCAATGGCCCGTTTGATGAGCTCGCCTGCGTAGCCCTTTTTTCGGTAAGCCGGAATGGTATTGACGCCGAAAATCATCTGCCAGTCTCCGTTTTCGCGGTGCATTTCGGCCTTTTCATACATTTCATCGGTCAGATCCGCCTCATCGGTCACGAAGCCGTCTACAAAAGCGATAAGCTTGTCGCCGTCAAAC
>NZ_JBOKYU010000047.1:0-16406 GCF_051972735.1 Laedolimicola sp.
TATCCTCGAGGAAAAATTAACATGAGGCGAAATTCACGCAGATCTTTTCTTTTCTGTGCAGCACTTTCTATATAAAAAGGGCGTGTGAAAAAATGAGAAATCATTTGGCCCTTCTTTTTTATAGGTTATGTTTTTTCACAGCCCCTCTTTCTATGTTTTTACAAAATCACTGTGCCAAGGATTCTGACGTCTCTGTCTGCCGCCAGCGCACGCTCTTTTTTTATCATTTTACTGTAGGATACTCCCTGTTTCTCCACAAACAGGATTCCCTCGTATTCATTCAGTTCCTCCAGCGCAGCTGCTTGGAAAACGATGCGCTCATAGGATGAAAGGGTAAGATCGCCCAGCTCCCGGACAAGCTCTGCCCGAAAGGCTTCCGCTTCTTCCTTCGCAATGGTTCCCGCAAGCATGATTTTCTTCACACCCGTATCTCTGGCTGCCGCCTTCAGATTGGACGCCGCAATCTTTACCTGCTCCTCGTAGGTAATATCCGCATACGCGCCTTCCTGTAAATGTACCAGCCAGCTGTCGATAAAGCTGAACAGACGCTTTTTGCCATTCTTTTTGGTAACCTGACCCAGAAGCGGCATATCAAATTCTTCCCGGAAGTCGTCAATTCCTTCCAGTTTTCCGCTCATCAGATACAGAACCACCAGGACAAAGGCTGCCAGGAACGCTCCCAGTACCAGACCCACAACAGCGTACTTGACTGCTCCGCTGACCGGATTGTCATAGACTACTTCTTCGCCTACCACAATGGTTTCGCCCTCGTCATTTTTCACATTTTTCAAATCGGTCTGCATAGACTTAAACTGCGAATACAGCGTGCTGTATGTATTCAGAATACCGGTCTGATAATCCTGTACACTCTGATTTACACATTCCGTCCGGGAAGAAGAAAGCAGCTCCAGAGAATGGGCTCCCATCTTTCCCTGCACCTCCCGGGCATATGCGCGAAACGCCGCTTCCGCAGCTTCTGTATAGGTCTCACATCTTTCCGCTGTGTCTGCCCCAATCTGAACCCGGAAAATTGCCAACTCATTCTGCGTGTCGCCTGTCACATATACTACAGACGTCTTATCGGAAGCAGTCTGCATCGTATTGGACGACTCCACGTTAAAGCTGATCAGATACTGCAGCTCTGATTTTTCAATACTGTCGTCTGCCTGAAGCAGCGCGTCAGCCAGTCTTCCATCCTCTGTGAAGGTCTTATAGACCGCCAGCAGATTCACGCGCTCAGACTCGCTCATTCCATCGGTATTGATATAGTAGCTTAAAATTCCCGTATTCAGATGATAAGCGTCCAGCCCCATCACAACAGAGCTGTCAATGTATTCCTTCATGGTTTCCAGCGTCTGCTGCGTATTGTCTACAGCCAACTGGCCATATTCCACATTGGGATTGGTAATGACGCCTTTTTCCTGGTTTTCTTCCTTTTTATCATCTCCCAGCGCCTCTGCTTCTTTCTTCAATGCGTTCCCCTTCACGGTAGCCTGGTACTTATAACCGCCGGCCAGCACTGCCAGAATCAGCATGGAAGCTACGATCCAACGCCATTTTTTCAGGCAGTAAAACATAAGGTCCATCAGGCTGATTTCTTTTTCGTAAGTCTCCTGATACTCATTCATATCTGTTTCTTCCTCCTGTTTCTATTTTTACTTTCTGTCCTTTTTTTCACATAGATAATTTATTATATAACATCTCTCTCCAAATAGCAATTCCTGATTTTTTGTCTGTTTTTTCCTTTTCCAATCGTATTTTTTAATATTTACTCATAACTGTTCCGTACCAGAATCGTTACATTTACTCTTACAAAGGAGGAATTTTCGTGAGACAATCTGCATTATACTCTCTGCTTCAGCTGGCAGGCCTCCGCGCGCAGTATCTTGGATACGCTTATTTCGCTGACGCAGTTCTTCTGGCTTCAGAGGATCTGACGCGGCTTCAAAATCTCCGCCGTGATATTTATCTCCCTGTGGCGGCAAAATATCATGTCAGTTGCCCCAGCGTCGAGCGGGATATCCGCACGGCCAGGGACGTGATTTTCCGTCATCAGAATTTTGAAGTGTTCCGGACCCTCGGCGTCTATCCGCTCTGGAAAAATGCACAGCCCTATCCCCGCGAATGCATTGCCGCCTTTGCCGACTATCTCGCCCGGCTTTCTTGACAGGCTGCGGGAGAAAAAGTTATACTATTACTTAACTACTATTGTAAGGAGACTTTTTCATGCCGCAGAACCGCTTCCGTTCCCTGAACACTGCCCTTCAGGAGCGCTTTGGAGAGAAAATCTATAAGCTGTCCCTGAACGGCGGCTGTACCTGTCCCAACCGGGACGGGACCCTGGGAACCAGAGGCTGCATCTTCTGCAGCGCCGGTGGTTCCGGGGATTTTGCTTCCAGCCCTGCCCTTTCGATAACGGAGCAGATCGAGGACGCGAAAAAACGCCTGGCCGGGAAACGCCCGGTACAGCGCTACATTGCCTATTTTCAGGCTTACACCAACACCTACGCTCCCATAGAACATCTGCGGATGATTTTCACAGAGGCCATCATCCACCCGGATGTGGCTGTACTCTCTGTCGCCACCCGCCCGGACTGTCTGGGACCGGACGTGCTGGAACTGCTCTATGAGCTGAATCAGATAAAACCGGTCTGGGTGGAGCTTGGACTGCAGACTATTCACGAGGAGACCGCATCCCTTATCCGGCGCGGTTACCCGCTTCCTGTCTTTGACGAAGCCATGGAGCATCTGAAGGCCATCGGTGTCGAAACCGTCGTACACGCCATCCTGGGACTGCCCGGCGAGACGCCGGACATGATTCTGGATACGGTGCGTTATATCAATGCATCCGGCGCAGACGGAATTAAACTGCAGCTTCTTCACATTCTAAAGGACACGGATCTGGCCGCTTATTATAAGGATGCCGGCTTTCACGTACTGACCCTGGATGAATATGTGGATCTGGTCATCCGCTGCCTGGAGATCTCCCGCCCGGATCTGGTGATTCACCGTCTGACCGGCGACGGACCGAAGGATTTGCTTATCGCGCCCCTCTGGAGTCAGGCCAAACGGCAGGTGCTGAATACGATTCACAGGGAGCTCAAAAACCGGGATACTTATCAGGGACGGCTTTATACACCCTGACATTTCAAAAGAAAGGACGGCGGACTGCCATGTCAGACACTTTGACCTTATACAAATTGATTCTTCTCCATATTCTGGACAAGGTAAGCTTCCCCATGAGCAACGGACAGCTTTCCGAATTTATGCTGGACAAGGAATATACTGATTATTTCACCGTGCAGACTGCCCTGTCCGAGCTGGTGGAAGCGCATTTTATCCATATGAAGACCGTCCGCAATACTTCTCTCTATTCCATCACCGATGAGGGACGTAAAACGTTGGAATTTTTTGGCAAAAAAATCTCTTCCCAGATACAGGAAGAGATTGCGGATTATCTGAAAGAACACAATTATGAGCTGCGCAATGAGCTCTCTGTTCCGGCTGATTATTACCCCACCGGAAATGGCGAATATGCCGCCCGCTGCCGGGTTCTGGAAAAAGGCTCTGCTATCATCGATCTGACCCTCACTGTGCCAACAAAGGAACAGGCCGAATCCATCTGCGCCCACTGGAGCACCAAAAGCCAGCAGATGTACGCGTATCTGATGCAAAATCTTCTGTAACTCCCTGAAAATAAGGAGAGCAGGCTTTCGCCTACTCTCCTTTTCTGTATTCGTTCAGGCCTTCGGCCAGTTCTTTCACATCTTTGATAATATCGTCAAAGGCTCCTGCCTCGTAGAGATTGACCACAATCAGTCCGATGGGAACTGCGATAATCATCGCGATAATTCCGCCGACTTTATAACCGATGTACATAAATACCATGGTGGACAGCGGATTCAGTCCAATGGTGTCGCCCACAATCTTCGGCTGAATCACCTGACGCACCAGCTGACTTACCAGATAAATGATGATAAGCCCCACCGCAAACTTATAACTGCCGCTTAAGACCTTTAAGACTGCCCATGGAATCAATACAGTTCCGGTTCCAAAAAATGGGAGGAAATCCAGTAGCGCAACCAGAATGGCCCAGAGAATCGCGTATTTGATATGCAGTACAAAGAATCCCACCAGCAGAATCACAGCCACCACGCCCATGATTTTAAACTGGGCTTTGAAATAACCGCCTACCGCGCTGCGGAATCTGCCTGCGATGAAGTGCCATTTGGAGCGCAGCTCCTCCGGCGTGTGCTCCCGCCCCCACTGGATGATTTTGTCCCGCTCTGCGATAAAGAAATAGGCGGACAGGATCGTAAAGATCACATTTACCAGAATATTGGGGATATTCTTTGCGATATTACCTGCAGCGGTCACTGTCGGCCCGCCGATGGTACTGATCACATTCCCCAGGGATTCGGTCAGGCTGTTGACCGTCGTGGCCAGCTTTTCCACCAGCTCCGGCGGTATCTTCTCAGACAATCCGGCCAGGTTGGCGCCGGTAATCTCCAGATCGCCCAGCAGTGATTTATAGAGATCCGGCAGGATTCCGATAAAGCCGTAGATCTCACGGGCCAGCCAGGCAATCAGACCGTAGCCGCCCAGTACAATCAACGCAATGGTTCCGATGATAATCACCATGGAACTGTGTTTCCGCACGATTTTCAGACGTTTTTCCATGAACCGTACCAGAGGATTCGCGATCAACGCGATAACCCATCCCACCACAAAGGGCATGAAAAAGATCAGAAACCGTGGAACCAGAAGACAGACCAGCACCACCCCCATAAGAAACAGTACAATGTTTACCACATTTCTCAAGTACTTTCTGTCCATATGTTTAACCTCTTTTCAGGGAATCCGGAAAAACCGCCGGATTCTTTCCTTATTATGCTTCCGGTTGTTCCGGAGCTTCTTCAGGCTCTGTCTCCGGCGCAATCAATGTATCAATCAGCGCCCAGATCTCATCCCGCCCCTGCTTGGTTTCCGCAGAAAATGGAAGAATCTGGGTGCCGGGCTTCACGTTCAGCCCGGTACGAATCAGCTTTAACTGCTTCTGAATCTGGCTGCGCTTAATCTTATCCAGCTTGGTGGCAATGATAATCGGATCATAACCGTTCCAGACAATCCACTCATACATGCGCTTATCATTTTCCGACGGCTCATGACGGATATCAATCAGCAGAAATACCGCCTTCAGCTGCTTCGAACCATGCAGGTAGCGCTCAATGAGCTTTCCCCATTTTTCCCGGATTTCCTGGGTCACCTTAGCATAGCCGTAGCCCGGCAAATCCACCAGGTACATAGCCTGATTCACGTTATAAAAGTTGATAGTCTGGGTCTTCCCCGGCTGGGCCGAGGTCCTGGCCAGAGACTTCCGATTCAAAAGTCCGTTGATCAGGGAAGATTTTCCCACATTGGACTTGCCTGCGAAGGCGATCTCCGGCAGTTCATTTTCCGGGAGACGGCTGGTAATACCGCAGACCGTCTCCAGATTTACATTTTTAATAATCATTTCGTCTCTCCATGAAAGGCTATTTTCAGCACATCTTCCATCTGCTCCGCGTAGACAAGCTCCAGTCCCTTCTTGATTTCCGCGGAAATCTCCTCCACATCCCGGCGGTTCTTCTCCGGCACGATGACTGTCCTGATTCCCGCGTTTTTCGCTGCCAGAAGCTTTTCTTTTAAACCGCCGATGGGAAGCACCCGGCCCCGCAGGGTGATTTCGCCGGTCATGGCCACATGGGCATACACCGGGATGCCTGTCATCGCCGACAGCATAGCCGTCGCCATGGTGATACCGGCGGACGGACCGTCCTTCGGCACTGCTCCCTCCGGAATATGGATATGTATATCATGCTCTCCAAAGAACGCTTTGTCAATCCCGTAGCGGTCGCTGACGGAACGGATGTAGCTTAAGCCCGTCCGCGCGGACTCCTTCATCACGTCGCCCAGCTGACCGGTTAGGGAGATTTCACCCTTTCCGGGCATGATGTTGACTTCGATCTGCAGGGTATCGCCGCCCACACTGGTCCAGGCCAGACCACGGACGATGCCGATCTCATCGGTTTCATTGGCCATATCATAATGATAACGGGCCTTGCCCAGATATTTCTCCAGATTATTTTCGGTGAGCTTTACACTTTTTTTCTTCTTCTCCAGAATCTCCCGGGCCGCTTTGCGGCAAACCTCGCCGATTTTACGCTCCAGCTGGCGCACGCCGGCCTCCCGGGTATAGCTGTGAATCAGATCCTCCAACGCCTTCGGACTGATAGTAAGCTGTCCTTCCTTCAGTCCGTTCTTCTCCATCTGCTTGCTGATCAAATGCTCGCGGGCAATATGTACCTTTTCATTTTCCGTATAACTGCTGACCTCAATAAGCTCCATACGGTCAAGCAGAGGTCTTGGAATGGTCTGTACGTCGTTGGCGGTGGCGATAAAGAGCACCTCCGACAGATCCATGGGAATCTCCACATAATGATCCTGGAACCGGTTGTTCTGCTCAGAATCCAGCACCTCCAAAAGAGCCGATGAGGTATCTCCCTTGTAATCGCTGCTGACCTTGTCAATCTCATCCAGCAGCATCAATGGGTTTTTCACGCCCGCCTGCTTCATGCCCGTGGCGATGCGGCCCGGCATGGCGCCCACATAGGTTCTCCGATGACCGCGTATCTCTGCCTCATCCCGGACGCCGCCCAGGGAAATGCGGACATATTTCTTATTCAATGCCCGCGCAATGGAACGGGCTATAGAGGTCTTACCGGTTCCGGGCGGGCCCACCAGACAGAGAATCGGACTACTTCCCTTCTTCGTCAGGATCCGCACGGCCAGATACTCCAGCACACGCTCCTTGACCTTCTCCATGCCATAGTGATCCTCGTTCAGAATTGCTTCAGCACGTTTCAGATCACTGCTGTCCCGGGATGCCTTGTCCCAGGGAAGCTCCAGCATAGTCTCAATATAACCACGAAGGACTGCGCTTTCAGAAGAATTCATTCCCATATTGCGAAATCTGGAGATCTCCTTATTCAGCTTTTCCTTCACTTCCTTGGAGGCCTTCAGTTTCTGCACTTCTTCTGTGAAATGATCCGCGTCGGAAAAGGTGTTATCCTCTCCTAACTCCTCCCGGATGACCTTCATTTCTTCCCGAAGCAGATATTCCCGTTGACCTTTATCCACATGGGCCTTTACCTTCTGCTGCAGTTCTCTCTTGAAACGCATAATTTCAATCTCTTTATTCATCAAAAGGCAAAGCTGTTCATAACGTTCCGACAGATTCACAGCCTCCAGGAGTCTCTGCTTATCGTCATAGAACAACGGCAGGTTGATCAGCACCTGGCTCATCAGCTTCTCCAAATCGGTCTCCTCCAGAATCTGACGTTCCATATCCTTGTTCATCTTGCCATTTTCCTGGCAGTAAAAGCTGAAGATTTCCGCCAGATTCCGAACCATGGCTTCCCTGGCGCTTTCCGGCAGCGCCTCCAGCTCTCTGTCCTTCTCAAACCGGATAATTTCCGCCTCCAGATAGTCCCCTTCTTCCGAAAAATGGGACAGTTCCCCGCGTTCCAGGCCCTCGGCCAGCACACGGAGAATTTTCTGGGGCATCTTGATGACCTGTTTTACCGATGCGATGGTTCCGATACGGTAGAGATCATCCGGTCCCGGATTTTCCACCTGTACGTCCTTCTGGGTTACCAGAAAGACTCTCTGATCACGCAGCATGGCTTCTTCGATGGCTTTCACCGAGCGCTCCCTGCTCACGTCAAAATGTATTACCATGTCGGGAAGGATGGTCATTCCGCGTAATGCTACCACGGGTAGGGTTTCGGTTAATTCTGACATAAATCCTTTTCACTCCTTCTCATTTGTATTTCGTTTCTTCTTATCTTATGCACGAAAGAGTCCCGCAAACGGAACTCTTTCTGACTCCGGACTTACGCCCGCGCTTTTATCTCGTTGCTGGCGGTCACAGGCGTACCTGTTCCCTCTACAACTTCTTTTGTAATCATACAGTTGGTGATACTGTCATCGGACGGAATCTCGTACATGGTGTCCATCATAATGCCTTCCATGATGGAACGTAAGCCCCGGGCTCCTGTCTTCCGTTTCACCGTCTGCTCCGCGATGGCCTCAATGGCCTCACGCTCAAAGGACAGCTTCACGCCGTCCAGCTCAAACAGCTTCTTATACTGCTTTACGATAGAATTCTTCGGTTCCACCAGAATCCGGACCATGTCATCCTTGGTCAGAGCGTCCAACGCTACTGTCACCGGCAGACGTCCCACAAACTCCGGAATCATACCGAATTTTACCAGATCCTCCGGAAGCATCTCATGAAGCAGATGTCCTATCTCCTCGTTCTCACCCGGCCGACCAAGGTATGCGCCGAAGCCCATGCTTCTGCGATCCATACGGTGCTCAATGATTTTCTCCAGCCCCTCGAAGGCTCCGCCGCAGATGAACAGGATATTGGTGGTATCGATCTGAATCAGCTCCTGATGGGGATGCTTTCTGCCGCCCTGAGGCGGAACAGAAGCAACGGTTCCCTCCAGAATTTTCAGCAGCGCCTGCTGCACGCCCTCACCGGATACATCGCGGGTAATGGACGGATTCTCAGATTTTCTGGTTATCTTGTCGATCTCGTCGATATAGATAATGCCGTGCTCCGCACGCTCAATATCGTAATCCGCTGCCTGAATGATTTTCAGCAGAATGTTCTCTACATCCTCGCCTACATAGCCAGCCTCTGTCAGAGATGTGGCATCCGCAATGGCAAACGGAACATTCAGAAGGCGGGCCATGGTCTGAGCCAGCAGCGTCTTACCGGAACCGGTGGGTCCCAGCAGCAGAACGTTACTCTTCTGCAGCTCCACGTCCGAAGTATCCTTCTTATCTTCCATCGCCAGAATTCGCTTGTAATGATTGTAGACTGCCACGGAAAGTACTTTCTTGGCTTCTTCCTGGCCGATGACATAATCATCAAGGACTGCTTTGATCTCCTTGGGCTTCAGCAGATTGATCTGCTCCCGTACTTCTTCCTCCTGTGCTTCATCGTGCTCGAATTCTTCTTCAATCAGTTCGGCGCAGAGTTCCACACACTCGTCGCAGATATAGGTTCCGCTGGGGCCGGATATCATCTTTCGTACCTGGTCGCCCGTCTTTCCGCAGAAAGAACATCTTACCTTATCATCACTAATTCTAGCCATTCAACAATTTCCTCTATATTACTGTCTTTTTGTTACAATGCTGTCGATCAGGCCGTACGCAACTGCTTCCTCGGCGCTCATATAGTTGTCGCGCTCGGTGTCCGCGGCGATAACCTCCAGCGGCTGTCCTGTGTTGGCCGCCAGAATCTCGTTCAGCTTCTTCTTTGTCTTCAGAATATGATCCGCTACAATCTTGATGTCTGTAGCCTGGCCCTGTGCTCCGCCTGAGGGCTGGTGAATCATAATCTCAGCGTTAGGAAGCGCCATACGCTTGCCCTTGGCGCCGCCTGCCAGAAGGAATGCTCCCATGCTGGCTGCCATGCCCATACAGATGGTGGAAACGTCGCACTTGATATACTGCATGGTATCGTAGATAGCCATACCTGCGGTTACGGAACCACCCGGGCTGTTGATATACAGGCTGATGTCCTTACCCGGATCCTCAGACTCCAGAAACAGGAGCTGGGATACGATCAGGCTTGCGGATACGTCTGTAACTTCCTCCCCCAGAAAGATAATTCTGTCTTTCAGCAGACGGGAATAGATGTCGTAAGATCGCTCTCCCCTACTGGTCTGCTCAATGACATAAGGTACCAAACTCATATTTGCCATATTCAATCAATCCTTTATTATCTTGCTTATTTCTCTACTGCTGCATCAGTTACCAGTTCTACGGCTTTCTGAATAGCCAGATCCTCACGGACAGACTTCAGATCCTCCTCGGCGAACATCTCCTTCAGCTTCTCAACTTCCATCTTGTACTGCTCAGCCATTCTTCCAAGCTCTGCGTCCAGCTCCTCATCGGATGCAGTCAGGTTCTCTGCTGCTGCAACTGCCTCAAGTACCAGACGGCTCTGGATACGCTTCAGCGCCTGCGGCTTGGACTGCTCAACCAGTGCCTGTACATTACCGCCTGTGAACTGCAGGTACTGCTCCATGGTCAGACCCTGCATCTGCAGTCTCTGTGCGAACTCGTCTACCATACGCTCTGCCTGAGTCTCAACCATAGCGTCCGGAATCTCCATGGCAGCGCCCTCAATGATCTTCTCAATGACAGCATCTTCCTTCTTTGCCTTAGCGTCTGCTGCCTTCTTCTCCTCTACCTTCTTGCGGACGTCTGCCTTGTACTCCTCCAGAGTATCGAAATCAGATACGTCCTGAGCGAAATCGTCATCCAGCTCCGGAAGCTCTTTTACCTTAATCTCCTTAACCGTACACTTGAAGACTGCCGGCTTTCCTGCCAGCTCTTTTGCGTGATACTCCTCCGGGAAGGTCACGTCTACTTCTACTTCCTTGCCGATCTCAGCGCCTACCAGCTTCTCCTCAAAGCCCGGGATAAATGCGCCGGAACCGATGGTCAGCGGGTAATCGGTTCCCTTGCCGCCCTCGAATGCCTCTCCGTCAACAAAGCCCTCGAAGTCAATGACGGTCATATCGCCGTCCTGAACTGCTCTGTCCTCTACGGTGATGGTTCTGGAGTTCGCCTCGCGCTCCTTGTCGAGCTCTGCTGCTACTTCCTCATCAGTCGCTGTGGTGTCAGCCTTCTCTACCTCGATGCCCTTGTACTGGCCCAGGGTTACTTCCGGCTTTACTGCTACTTCTGCAGTGAAAATGAAGGGCTTGCCCTTCTCCAGCTGTACGATGTCTACGGTCGGGCGGGATACGATCTCAAGCTCGCACTCGTCTGCCGCCTGCGGATATGCCTTCTGAATCAGCGCGTTTGCCGCGTCATCATAGAATACTTCCGGTCCGTACATCTTCTCGATCATCTGACGCGGAACCTTGCCCTTACGGAAGCCCGGAACGGAAATCTGCTTTCTATTCTTCAGATAAGCGTTCTGAAGCGCTGCCTCTACTTCCTCTGCGGGAACTTCAACGGTCAGCTTCGCCATGTTCTTCTCTAATTTTTCAACCTGTAAACTCATGTTCTATTTTCCTCCTTAAATGTGGGGCGCTTTGTGCCTTCCACGAATTCTCTGTGTATATTTTTACATACTTACAGTCATTTTAGTAGTATAGCATGGGTGAGGCTTAAAAATCAAGTATTTATACCAAATTTACATAGGTCTGACGGGGGATTTTTCTCATTATCCACATAAGAAAGAATCCTGCAAAGCAGGATTCTCCGCCTGCGGCGGGTCGCTTTAGCGACATCATTCCATTCCGCCGCAGTGCGATAATATTTTTTATGTAATAGGGGATTCCATAGGAATTCCCTATTACATAAAAAACCCCCGGCGAAAGGCTCCTGTGTCTTACAGGTGACTTTCGCCGGGGGCTGTTTTCTTTCTTTTTATTTACCGCTCATCTGCTGTTCCTGCTTCATGATCATTTTTTTGACCATTTCGCCGCCGATGGATCCGGCCTGGGCGCTGGTCAGATCGCCGTTATAGCCCTCTTTTAAGGGAACGCCCAGCTCGTCGGCTACTTCTTCTTTGAAGCGGCTCATGGCTGCTTTGGACTCGGGGACTGCCATCCGGTTCTGGTTGGAACCGGAATTCTGCTGTGTCATGATTATCACCTCCATGATGGTAGTGTGCGCGGAGGTGTAGGATGCTATACTGGAAGTTTTTTGAAGGGCGAACGGTTCCGGCAGGTGGCTGTGCCGGAACCTGGTTTTCGTCGTTTCGTCTTATACTCCGTACACAATACTCTTCGCGATCTCGTCCGCCTTCTCCTGGCTGTAGAGCTGGGCGATCAGGCTCAGGGCGAAGGGAATCGCGGTGCCGACGCCGCGGCTGGTGGTGATGATGCCATCGGTGACTACCGGGGCGGTCTGGCAGATGGCTCCGGTGAGGCCGTCTTCGCAGCCCGGGTAGCAGGTGGCGTTTTTGCCGTTCAGGAGACCTGCATGACCCAGGACAGTGGGCGCGGCGCAGATGGCCGCCAGCTTTTTCCCTTTGGCGTTATGCTCTTTCAAGAGAGCCAGCAAAGGCTCGCATGCCTTCAGGTTCAGGGTACCTGGCATGCCGCCGGGAAGTACCAGAAGATCTGCGTCTTCATAATCCATCTTCTCAAACAGACGGTCTGCAGTGATAGAAATGCCATGGCTCCCAGTCACTGTCTTCTCCGCTTTGATGGATACCAGCGTCACTTCCGCTCCGGCCCGGCGCAGCAGATCTGCGGGCGTCAACGCCTCTACTTCCTCAAATCCTTCTGCCAAAAATATACTTACTTTTTTCATTTTTTCCGACTCCTTCCGTTTTATGTCACAGTCTTTTGTTTTCTTCGCACATTATAGCAAATTCTCGTTGAATTTTCTATATCTATGTGCTACTGTCCTTTTATAATATGAATGATTACGACCTTTCCTTTTTTCACACAGGATTTTATGGAACGGTCTAAGGGGGTCTTTTTATGGAAATAGAACGCAAATTTTTAATCCCGAAGCTGCCGGATAACCTGGATTCTTTTCCCTGCAGATTGCTGGAGCAGGCCTATCTGTGTACGGAGCCTGTGGTGCGGGTGCGCCGCAGCGATGATTCTTTTATTCTCACTTACAAATCCAAAGGACTCATGAGCCGCGAGGAGTATAATCTGCCCCTGACAGCTGAAAGCTATGAGCATCTGAAGGCCAAGGCCGACGGTAATATTATTTCCAAGAAGCGGTATCTGATTCCGCTTCCTGACGGCCTGACTATTGAATTGGATGTGTTTGCCGCTCCCTTTGAGGGGCTTTGGATCGCAGAAGTGGAGTTTTCATCCGAGGAGCAGGCCAATGCCTTTACGCCGCCGGAGTGGTTCGGAGAAGAGGTTACCTGGTCGTCCGAGTATCATAACAGTACGCTCAGCCGCAAAAAATTCTGATTCGGATTCTCTGACGCAGTTTATGAAATCGCGATATTCTGTCATCGTTCGCCGACATATTATTTTTACTTGCGCTGCGTTTTGTGACATTGCGCATATGGAAATCCGCAAACTGGTATAATAATGCCATCTTTTCGGAACACAAGGAGAAACGCAATGTCGGAATCTTATCTGGCTGATAATCTTCGCAGCCTGCGCGAAGCTAAAAAGTATTCCCAGAAATATATCAGTGAACAGCTTCATATTGCACGGCAGACCTACACTGTTTATGAAAGCGGCAACCGTGTCCCGGATATCAGCCTTATCTGTAAGCTGGCCGATATTTACGACGTTTCTCTGGATCAACTGGTACTGACGGATCTGTCGGCCCACTCGGATATTATCGCCGACGGAACCGAGCCCCGTCACTACGCGGCCGTCCCCAACAAGAGTCTGATTCCCTTAAGCGGCGCCAACGCCAAGTCCATCATGGATTTCTTAAGCTTTCCGGAGGAGACGCAGTTGGAGATACGGGAGTATATCCGGTTTAAGAAGTATTTGTTGGCGAAGGAGCAGAAATGAGCTTGAAGCCGCATTTTGCGGCTTCATAAACTCTGCTTTCTGTTACCAAAAAACGCTGCTTGTGTGGATGATGAAGTTCATCTGCACAGGCAGCGTTTTTCTTTTCGCATATAGTTATTCTTATAGACTGTATACTATCTTTCCATCGCAGATGGTGTAATGCACCCGGCCGGTCAGATTCCAGCCCTTGAAGGGGGTGTTGACTGCTTTGGAGCAGAAGCTTTCGGGCTTCCATTCTTCGTCTGCAGCGAAGATGACCAGGTCTGCGGGGGCGCCTTCGGCGATGCCCTGATAGGGCAGGTGGTAGAGGGCGGCGGGGTTCTGGCTCATTTTGCGCATCAGTTCCATAAGGGTCAGGCAGCCCGGTTTGACCAGTTCTGTGATGCCAAGGGCCAGAGAGGTCTCCAGGCCGACGATGCCGCTGGGGGCTTCGGTCAGGGGCTTTCCCTTTTCGTCGATGCTGTGGGGCGCGTGGTCGGTGGCAATCATGTCGATGGTTCCGTCCTTCAGGCCCTCGATAACAGCCTGCCGGTCTGCTTCCGTCCGAAGGGGCGGATTCATTTTCGCCAGGGTGCCATAGGTCAGGACAGCTTCATCCGTCAGGGTAAAATGATGGGGCGCCGCCTCGGCGGTCACATGGGAGCCCCGTCTCTTAGAGGCGCGCACTGCTTCTACGGCTCCTGCCGTACTGATGTGCTGGATGTTTACGTATGAGCCGGTCTCCTCGGCCAGACGGCAGTCCCGCTCTACCATGGTGATCTCGGCCTCCGCCGGGGAACCGCCGATACCGAGCTTCTCTGATACCGGGCCTCGGTTTATACCGTTGTTTGTAATAAGCTTCGGATCTTCTTCATGAAGGCTGACAGGCACCTGCAGTTCTTCTGCTTTGATGAGTGCTGCCTTCAGAACCTCTTCGTCCAGAATTGGGATGCCGTCATCGGTAAAGCCTGCTGCTCCCGCCGCACGTAAAGCATCCATATCTACCAGTTCTTTTCCCTGCATGCCTTTGGTGACACAGGCACAGGAAAGTACGTGGATGCCGGTTTCTTTTCCCTTATTCAATACATATTGAAGGGTCTCGGCGTTATCAATTACCGGCTTCGTATTGGCCATGCAGACAACGGTGGTAAAACCGCCTGCTGCTGCCGCATGCGCACCGGTCAGGACATCCTCTTTATACGTAAGTCCCGGATCGCGGAAATGCACATGCACATCCACCAGGCCCGGCGCAACCGCCATGCCTGCCGCTTCTATGATATCTTCGCAGCCGTCCAGGTTCAGCTGCTCTCCTACAGCTTTGATTGTCCCATTTTCCAGAATCAGATCTCCGATAAAATCTTTGCCGCTTACCGGATCGATGATTCTGCCTCCGCGAATTCCTGTCATGTTAATCTTCCTCTTTCTCTGTCAGCGTTTTGGTCGCATACTCATTAAAGCTGTTGGCGGCTTCTTTTACACTGTACTGTCCGTCCAGAATCTCGCTTTCCATCTGGTACCAGTATACACGCATCTTCTCAAAGCCGTTTACAGACTGGTAGTATGTGCCGCTATAGGGCATCAACGCCTCGAAAAGCTGCGCCTCCTCGTTGCCGTCGTACACGTCGCCCATGGACGCGCGTACCGGGAACGCACCGCTGCGTACCACGTTTTCCTTCGCAACAGCTTCATCGTTGCACAGGAAATCGATCAGATAACGGGAAGCCTGCTCTTTGGCTTCATCCTCGGTCTTGAATACGCAGAAACCGTTCAGCATATATTCCAGAGACGGGCTACCGTCCTCGGACGGGTAGGGCATAACAACCACGTCCACACCATTTTCCTGAAGGGCCGCCGCGTTGTTGATAGCCTGTGGCAGGCTCCACAGCAGGCAATAGGACTGATTGCCCGCCACGAATTCTTCCACCGCATCCGCGCCGGTGGAATCGGCGCCGTTCAGCATCCAGCCTTTGTCCACCCACTCTTTTATCTTGGTAAATGCCTTCTGATTGGCGTCACTGTTCATGGTATAGGCAGTCTTCTCATCGTTCATCAGGCTGCCGTCATACAGATTTGTGATGAAGGAGCGGGTCGCATAGTCGCCTGCGATTCCGGAGCAGTAGAGCATGCCCGATCCGAAGCCGGATGCGTTTAGCTTCTCCAGTACCTGCTCGAAGGCGTCGGTGGTCCAGGTGCAGGCTCCTTCCCGGTTCATCAGATCGATGGCTCCGGAGCCCTCCAGCATTTCCCGGTTGAAGGCCATCACGTAGTTGGATCCACTTAAGGGGTACATAACGTAGGCGTCGCCATTTTTGCAGGCGCTTAACAGGTTTTCGCTTATCATGTCATTCTTGACTTCGTCGGTGAACAGGTCGCTGATGTCGCTGAGCATGTCTGCTTTTGCGTAGGTGCTGATTCTGCCCGGCTCGTCCAGAAGGACGTTCGGGAGTTCGCCGCCTTCGGCTTTGATCTGCTCGTCGATCATGCCGGGGCCGTCGGTGTAATCCAGGAGTTTCAGTTCTACTTTGATGTTCGGGTATTTTTCGTTGAATTTTCGGATCAGTGTCTGCTCGTAGGTGCCGTCGGCCTGGTCCTCGTCCTGTACGAATACGGGGTAGGTCCACCAGGTGATACTGGCTTCCAGGTCGGAGACAACTTCGGCCTGCGTCTCTGCTTCGGCTGTGTCTGCGGTGTCTTCTACTACGTCTGCGATATCTATATCTTCGCTGCCTGTGTCTTTTTTACTCTGGCATCCCATGGCAGATACGGCCAGGAGACTGGCAGCGGTGAGTGCTGTAAGTTTTTTCCAGTTTGTCATGTTTGTAAGTCCTCCTAATCTGTTTTACTATAGCACAG
>NZ_JBOKYU010000048.1:0-15882 GCF_051972735.1 Laedolimicola sp.
ATTGGGTGCCTGTTTTCCATAAGTTTGGTGAAAAATTACGGGCTGAAATCTATGACGATCTGGAAATTGTAGTGGAATAGTAATGGATATACAATATATAGAATAAAATGTCTGTTGAATTTTAATAGAATTATTCAATTTAAGAAAAGCCCTGAACCGCAATGGCTCAGGACTTTTTTGCTAGGAAGTATCCGTAAGGAGCTGCCGGTGGCAACTCTTGTAGGTCAGGCAATTACTTCAGATCCAGCTCCACCGGGCAGTGATCCGAACCGAAGATCTCTGTATGAATCGAAGCGTCTTCCAGCCGGTCCTTCAAGCGTTCGGATACGATAAAATAATCAATGCGCCACCCGGCGTTCTTCTCGCGGGCGCGGAAGCGGTAGGACCACCAGGAATAGACGCCCTCGGCGTCCGGATAGAAGTACCGGAAGGTATCCACGAAGCCGGAAGTGAGAACCGTTGTCATTTTGGAGCGTTCCTCGTCTGTAAATCCGGCATTTTTCCGGTTGGTTTTCGGGTTTTTCAGGTCGATTTCCTGATGGGCCACATTTAGATCGCCGCAGTAGATGACAGGCTTTTTTTCATCCAGGCTCTTGATATAGGCGAGAAAATCATCTTCCCACTGCATCCGGTAATCCAGGCGCTTCAGGCCGTCCTGGGAGTTGGGGGTATAGACAGTCACCAGATAATAGTCCTCAAATTCCAGGGTAATGACCCGTCCTTCGTGGTCATGTTCTTCAACGCCGATTCCGTAGGCGACGCTTAAGGGCTCTTTTCTGGTAAATACAGCCGTTCCGCTATAGCCCTTTTTCTCCGCGTAATTCCAGTACTGATGATAGCCGGGCAGATTGAGCGCAATCTGTCCCTCCTGAAGCTTGGTTTCCTGCAGACAGAAAATATCAGCGTCCAGCTTTTTGAAATCTTCCATAAAATTTTTCCCGACACAGGCCCGCAGACCGTTTACATTCCAGGAAATCAGTTTCATAGGTTCCTCCTTACAGAAAAGATTTGATCTTTTCTTGCATTTTACATATAATAGATATTATTATAGTGGTTCTGCGAAAGAAAGTAAAGAAGCGCAGCCGAAAGCATTATAAAGAAAAGATTTTTACAAGAGGAGAATATGTGTATGGAGAAGTTACTGGATCGGATTACCGCTGCGGTATCCGAAGCCTTTGTAAACTGCGGCTATGAGGCTGAGTACGGAAAGGTCACCATTTCCAATCGCCCGGATCTGTGCGAGTATCAGTGCAACGGAGCTATGGCAGGCGCAAAAAAGTATCACTGCGCACCCATTCAGATTGCCAATAAGGTGGCAGAGAGCTTGAAGGAGCAGGAGCTGTTTTCCGAGGTCAATGCGGTCAATCCGGGCTTCCTGAATCTGAAGCTGGCGCCTGCGTATGTGCAGGAGTATCTGCAGGTTATGGCAGATGATGAGCGCCTGGGCTGTGACAGAACAGAGAATCCGAAGACCATTATCATTGACTACGGTGGACCCAACGTGGCGAAGCCGCTGCATGTGGGACATCTCCGCTCTGCCATCATCGGCGAGAGCGTGAAGCGTCTGGGACGCTTCGTGGGCCACAACGTGACCGGCGATATCCATCTGGGTGACTGGGGTCTGCAGATGGGACTGATTATCACAGAGCTGAAGGAGCGCAAGCCGGATCTGGTATATTTTGATGAAAATTACACAGGTGAGTACCCGACCGAGGCACCCTTTACCATTTCCGAGCTGGAGGAGATCTATCCGGCAGCCAGTGCCCGGTCCAAGGAGGACGAGGCCTACAAGGAGCAGGCGATGCACGCCACCTATCTGGTGCAGCATGGCCACAGAGGCTATCAGGCTATCCTGCAGCACATCTTAAATGTGTCTGTGACCGACCTGAAGCGCAATTACGCGAACCTGAATGTAGAATTTGACCTGTGGAAGGGCGAGTCCGATGCCCAGCCCTACATCCCGGATATGGTGGAGAAGCTGAAGAAAGAGGGCTTCGCTTACGAGAGCGAGGGCGCGCTGGTGGTAGACGTCAAGGAAGACACCGATACCAAGGAGGTTCCGCCCTGCATGATTCTGAAGTCCGACGGAGCGTCCCTGTATACCACCACCGACCTGGCAACCCTGGTAGAGCGCCGGAAGCTCTTTGATCCGGACGAGGTTATCTATGTGGTGGATAAGCGTCAGGAGATGCATTTTATCCAGGTATTCCGCTGTGCCAAGAAGACAGGCCTGGTGAAGCCGGAGACGGATCTGGAATTCTTAGGCTTTGGTACCATGAACGGCAAGGACGGCAAGCCCTTTAAGACCCGTGAGGGCGGCGTTATGCGTTTGGAGTACCTGATTTCCGATATCAACGAAAAGATGTATCAGAAGATCGCGGAGAATTCTGAGATTTCCGAGGAAGAGGCGCGGGATACGGCGAAGAAGATTGGTCTGTCCGCCATCAAGTACGGCGACCTGTCCAACCAGGCGTCCAAGGACTATGTCTTTGATATCGACCGCTTTACCTCCTTTGAAGGCAATACCGGACCCTATATCCTGTACACCATTGTGCGGATTAAGTCCATTCTGAACAAGTATCAGGCCCAGGGCGGCGATCTGACAAAGGGACGGATTCCGGCAGCGGAAAATGACAGCCAGAAGGCGCTGGAGCTGGTACTGGCCCGCTTCAATGGCGTGCTGGAGAATGCCTTTGACGAGCTGGCGCCCCATAAGGTCTGCGCTTATATCTATGAGCTGGCGAACGCCTTCAACAAGTTCTATCATGAGACAAAGATTCTTGGCGAAGAGGACGAAGAGAAGCGTGCAGGGCTGGTGGCTGTACTGCAGTTGACCAAGCGGGTGCTGGAGACCTGCATCGATGTGCTGGGCTTCGAAGCACCGGAGAGAATGTAAAATAAATATTATGAAAATAAATGGCGGAAAGTCCTATAAATGCAGGATTTTCCGCCACTCTCATTCTATGTCATGTCCCTATGCACGCATTTATGCTAAGATAAAATCAGAAAACACAGCAGGAGGACTTCACCATGGAGCAGATCAAAACCGGAAAGTTTATCGCGGAACTAAGAAAGGGAAAGGGCATGACCCAGGAACAGCTTGGAGCGAGGCTTGGCGTTAATTCCCGCAGTGTCTCCCGCTGGGAAAATGGTCATGGGATGCCGGATATCTCACTGTTACTGGAACTGGCGGATGTGCTGGGGGTGACGGTGCAGGAGCTGCTGGAGGGAAGCAGGCGGGAAATGAAGATGCAGCCGGATGACAGCGGTTCAGCTGTGGATATGAAAGCAGAAGGCGGAAACGCCGGAGTCGTAACCTATGAGGGACTACATACGGTGGTGCAGTATCTGAATCAGGAGCGGGCAGCCTGGAAGAAACAGATCGATTCCAGCCTGAAATTCAGTCTGCTCTGTGTAGGTATGGCAATGGTTTTGTATATAGTTTTCGAATTGTGGTTTGCGTATATGGGAAAAGCCGGAGTCGGTCTGAATGCAGGTGTGTCTTCTTTGTTGCTGATAGGTTTTATCTGCATCCTCCAGTGCCAGCGCATGAATAAAGATGAATACGAGTTCACTACGGAGCAGTTGGAAAGCCTGATGGAAAATCAGTGCCCGAAAATGCACACGGCTCAAGAGATGCTGTACTTTCTGAAAAGCCGCCAGCAGCCGGAGCCGGATGAGAGTAAGTGCGAGAAGATTCTGAAAGCCATTGAGGCAGAATTGAAGCCTGGCGAAGCCGTCGAACTGGTCACCCAGTACGGCGAATACACCCGAAACGCCCTCCCCATGATGTGGCACCCCATCATCGCCTTCACCGACCACCGCATGATCATCGGAGGTGAGCGTCAGAAGGGCATGATCCTGGTGGAATACGACACCGAAAGCTACGAAAAAGACGACATCCTTTCCAACCGTACCGAATGCGACGGCATCCAATGGGAAATGATCATCGGCACAAAGCAGGCGGAGCTGCGGTTTACCATCAAAAAGAAACGGCAGCAGCAGAAAGATAGTGACAAAACCTCGGAAAAATAGAAGGAAACAGGGTCGTAAAAAGTTTTCGAAAAGAGGAAAAAATGCCGTAGATTCTACAAAAGAATCCACGGCATTTTTTTGTTGGTGTAAAAGAATGATTGTTTAATCTGCCACCGCCATTTGCTTCACCTGCGCAAATGCCTTATTTACCGCCGGAATCGCCAGTACAATCAGTGTAATGGCCGCCTCGCAGCCCAGATAAGAGCCGTTGTAGGCCAGGGAATAAACCGGGGCGCTCATGCCGGTTCCTTCTGCGTACATGCCGAAGAAAATCAGGCCGGACAGGAAGGCAAAGAAGTAGCGGCCCAGGACTCCCACAATGTAGCCTTTGATGAGTCCGTTCTTTTTATTGCAGAAGATACCGGACAGTCCGAGCGCTCCGAAGGCCAGCAGGTAGTCGGTGATCATCTGGGGCAGGCTGATGATGTAGGGGTCAGAGATAAGCTGTAAGAGGCCGTAGGCCACGCCGGTCATGATGCCGGTGCGCAGGCCGTACCAGTAACCGATGCAGCAGATAAACAGCATGGAAAACAGGGTGACGGAGCCGCCCATGGGAGCCTCGAAAAGCTTCAGGAACGAAGTAATCATGGCCAGCGCCATGGCTGCCGCCGCGAAAACCAGATGCTTGGTTTTGAATCTGGTCTTGCCTCCGGTGACGTAGCAGGCCAGAATGAGAAGAAGCAGCATCAGAGCCACCAGGGCGCCATAGCCCAGGCCCGTCAGGTTATAGGTGGTACCGCCGTACTCGTCCACCAGCTTCGTAGCAAAAAGTGACATAAAAAAATCCTCCTTAGGTATGAAAAATTTCACAGGAGGGGATACAAAAGATGCTTCCTTACGCCGGTACTAACCGGTTCAAGTAATGAGGGTCAACACAGAAGTGTATTCTCAGCCTTTGGCTCCCCTAGCTGTCGCTATGTGATTAATTCCACTATAGGGTAACTGGGAAAGAAAGTCAAGAGAAAACATTTTGTATTTTCGTGAATAGCAGGAAGATTTGACAGGGGCAAAGAAGGGGCTTATACTTGTAGAATATGAATCCATATGGAATAGAACCCTGGTAGCCAAAGGTGAAACAGGGTCAAAGTATAAGAAACGGAGAATTCTATGAACCGAGTACCGAACAATAAAAAAGTCATCTTTCTCTTAAGCGCCCTCTGCTGCCTTCTTCTGGTGTGCGTGAATATTTATCAGCAGAAAACCTGGCGGAGCATGGACCTGATTATTTTTATGGGCCAGAGCAACATGAGCGGCGCAGGCGGCGACGCAAGTGCCGCGCCAAAGCTTACCGAAGGAGCCGGTTACGAGTATCGCGCCGTGACCGACCCGGATACCCTGCATGTGCTGGAGGAGCCATTTGGGAAGAAGGAAAATCGCGGAGCCCTGGACGACACGGAGCTTCTGGAGCGCAAGGGAAGTCTGGTGACCTCCTTTGTAAACGCCTACTATGAGCAGACGAACGTGCCGGTGGTGGCTGTATCCGCGTCCCGGGGCAGCTCTTCCCTGAACGGCTGGCTGACCAAAGGCCTGAAGGAGGAGACAGCCGATCGCCTGAACGCGGCGAAGGACTGCATGAAGAAAGAAAAAATTCATGTGTATCACACCTACATGGTCTGGTTCCAGGGCGAGGCCGATGCAAATCTGGAGACTACGGTCGATGAATACAAGGCGCAGCTTGCCGAACTGGTCTCCTACATGAAGGAGCAGGGCGTGGAAAAATGTTTTCTGATTCAGCTTGGTCCGGATCTGACTGACCCGGCGAAGCACCAGGCTGTGATGGACGCGCAGCTTGCGGCCTGTGAGGAAAATGAGAATCTGCTCCTGGTGTCTACCCTTCCGGCGGAGCTGACTGACGCGGATCTGCGGGATGAACTGGGCATCCATTACAACCAGGAGGCTCTGAATCTCATCGGCGCGGACGCCGGAAAAAATGCGGGAGCGTATGTGAAAGAGCATGGATCAGAAAAATAGTCTTGGTAAAACCCTGTGGGAGCTGGCCATGCCGTTCCTGCTGTATGTGAGTCTGAATATGGCAATCCAGGCGGCACTGGAATTGTGCTTTTTCGAATTTTTTACAGCTCCGGAGCATGCAGTCTGGGAGCTGGCTGCTGTTAATGCCATTGAAATTCCGATTTTTTACAGGATGTATCGTGAAGATCGCATTCGTGGGCAGGCGGATGGGCAGAAAACGCGCAGCAGCGGAAAAACTGCCGCCTGGAAAAAGCAGCCCCGGACAAGCCGGCTGATTCTGGCGATCCTGGGTGGTCTGTTCCTGGGCCGCGGCTTCAACCTGTTGATTGGCCTAACGCCATTACCCACCCTGTTTCCGGGCTATGAGACGGCCAGCGACAGCCTGTATACGGGAAGTCTTCTGTCTCTGGTGGCGGCCAGTGTGGTGACGGCCCCGATCCTGGAAGAACTTCTGGTGCGGGGAATTCTCTACCGGAATCTGAAAAAGGTGTTGCAGAACCCTTATGCAGCTATTGTTTGCGCGTCCCTGCTCTTTGGTATTCTTCACGGTAATCTGGTGCAGGGGCTGTTCGCGTTCCTGATCGGTTTGTACCTGAATTGGGTTTACGAGGCGGAAGGTTCGCTTCCTCCGGCGATTCTGGCCCATGCGGCGGTGAACGCCTCTACCATTTTTCTGGAAAGGATGCCGGAGTGGCAGAATGTGCTTTATGGAAGCTTGCCGTTGTATCTGGCGGTGGCGGCGGTGTGTCTGCTGGCTGGGTTTTATGTATGGAAGAAATTTACAATTTAAGAACGCAAGCAAAGGCAGCCCAACCATGGAGCTGCTTTTGTTGTGCAGGCAGTGAGTGAAAGACCGTGCTTCATGAAAAAGTATGTGTTAAATTTGAGCCAATAGGAGCGAAGGGCGTTCAAGATTAAGAAGGTCCATGAATAACCAGAAAAATTATTGAGAAAAATGATATTTGAATTGTTCCTATAGTCCTTATTTCCAAAGAAAAAAGAGAAAACAAAGACACAATTCAATGAAAAAATAAAAATTCACAAATAATCTGACAACATAACAAAAATTCACTCTTTACATCTGAAAAAAATCGTTGTATAGTACCAATAAAGTCAGAGCAGGACGCTGCACTGAAGAATAATAGTAATTGAAAATTCCAAACAAGCGAGTTCAAGGATCTGGAGGGATGGGTATGAGCCAACAGAGCATGGGATTGTATGACCCGCGATTTGAGCACGATAACTGTGGTATCGGTGCAGTGGTCAACATCAAAGGATTGAAAAGTCACGAGACCGTGGCGAACGCATTGAAAATTGTAGAGAACCTGGAACACAGGGCCGGCAAAGACGCCGAAGGTAAGACTGGAGACGGAGTAGGAATCTTATTACAGATATCACATAAGTTCTTCTCCCAGGCAGTCAAACCTCTCGGCGTCTTTTTAGGTGAAGAAAGAGATTACGGTATCGGAATGTTCTTCTTCCCCCAGGATGAGCTGAAGCGCAACCAGGCCCGGAAGATGTTCGAGATCATTGTGGAAAAAGAGGGCATGGAGTTCCTGGGCTGGAGAGAGGTTCCCACCGTACCGTCCGTTCTCGGAACCAAGGCGCTGGAGAAGATGCCGTGCATCATGCAGGGCTTCGTGAAGCGTCCGGCGAATGTGGAAAAGGGACTGGATTTCGATCGAAAGCTCTATGTGGCCCGCCGGACCTTTGAGCAGTCCAACGACGATACCTACGTGGTATCCCTTTCCAGCAGAACCATTGTATACAAGGGCATGTTCCTGGTACATCAGCTGCGTTCCTTCTTCCTGGATCTGCAGGATGAGAATTACGAATCGGCCATCGCCATCGTACATTCCCGTTTCAGTACCAATACAAACCCCAGCTGGGAGAGAGCTCATCCCAACCGTTTTATCGTACACAACGGCGAGATCAACACCATCCAGGGCAACGCGGACAAGATGCTGGCCCGGGAGGAAACCATGGAGTCCAGCCATCTGAAAAAAGATCTGAACAAGGTGCTTCCGGTGGTTAATGCATCCGGTTCCGACTCCGCCATGCTGGATAATACCCTGGAGTTCCTGGTTATGAGCGGTATGGATCTTCCGCTGGCCGTCATGATTACTATTCCGGAGCCCTGGGATAACAACAAGGCCATGTCTCAGAAAAAGCGTGATTTTTACCAGTATTACGCTACCATGATGGAGCCCTGGGACGGCCCGGCATCCATTCTGTTCAGCGACGGCGATGTGATGGGAGCCGTTCTGGACCGCAACGGCCTTAGGCCTTCCCGTTACTACATCACCACCGACGACACCCTGATTCTTTCCTCTGAGGTGGGCGTCCTGGACATCGACCCGACGAAGATTGTCATCAAAGAGCGTCTCCATCCTGGAAAAATGCTTCTGGTGGATACAGTCAAAGGTGAGGTCATCGACGACGAGCATCTGAAAGAAAAATACGCTTCTGCGCAGCCCTACGGCGAGTGGCTGGACAGCAACCTGGTACAGTTAAAGGATCTGAAGATCCCCAATGAAAGAGTACCGGAGTTTTCCGCAGATGAGCGCAGAAAACTGCAGAAGTCCTTTGGATACAACTACGAGGAATACCGTACCTCCATCCTGCAGATGGCCCAGAACGGAGCCGAGGGTATCGGAGCCATGGGTATCGACACCCCGCTGGCGGCATTGTCCGAGGAGCATCCGCCGCTTTTTAACTATTTCAAGCAGCGGTTCGCCCAGGTTACCAATCCGCCCATCGACGCCATCCGTGAGGAAATCGTCACCTCTACCACCGTGTATGTGGGCAAGGAAGGAAATGTGCTGGAGGAGACCCCGGAAAACTGCAGACTGCTTCGCATCAACCATCCGATTCTGACGAACACGGATATCCTGAAGATTAAGAGCATGAAGGTTCCCGGCTTCAAGGTAGAAGTGATTCCGATTACCTATTATAAAAATACCAGCCTGAAGAAGGCCATGGATCGTTTGTATGTGGAGGCGGACCGTGCTTATCGGGACGGCGCGAATATCCTGATTATCTCCGACCGGGGCGTGGATGAGAACCATGTGGCGATTCCGTCCTTGCTTGCGGTATCCGGACTGAACCAGCATCTGGTTACCACCAAGAAGCGTACCGGCGTGGCGTTGATTCTGGAGAGCGGCGAGCCCAGAGAGGTACATCATTTCGCAGCACTTTTAGGCTACGGCGCCTGTGCTATCAACCCCTATCTGGCACAGGAGACCATCCGGGAACTGGTATCATGCAAGCTGCTGAATAAAGATTATTACGCAGCCGTAGACGATTATAACAGCGCGGTACTTCATGGCATCGTAAAAATCGCTTCCAAGATGGGTATTTCCACCATCCAGTCCTATCAGGGCTCCAAGATCTTCGAGGCCATCGGTATCGACAAGGATGTGGTGGACGAGTACTTCACCAATACCGTCAGCCGTGTGGGCGGCATCACTCTGGCAGACATTGAGAAACAGGCGGACGAGCTTCATTCCGCAGCCTTCGATCCCCTGGGACTGAATGTGGACCTGACGCTGGAGAGCGTGGGACGCCATAAGAGCAGAAGCGGCGGCGAGAAGCATCTGTACAATCCGCAGACCATCCATCTGCTGCAGGAGTCCACAAAGCGGGGCGACTACAAGATGTTCAAGGAATATACGGAGCTTATCAACGGGGAAAATAACCGGGGCTATCTCCGGAGACTGATGGACTTCAACTACCCGAAGAAGGGCGTACCCATTGAGGAGGTAGAGAGCGTGGACTCCATCGTGACCCGGTTTAAGACCGGAGCCATGTCCTACGGATCCATTTCCCAGGAGGCCCATGAATGTCTGGCCATCGCCATGAACACTCTGCATGGCAAGTCCAACTCCGGTGAGGGCGGTGAGAGCCTGGAGCGTCTGGAAATCGGACCGGACGGCCTGAACCGCTGTTCTGCCATCAAGCAGGTGGCTTCGGGACGTTTCGGCGTAACCTCCCGCTATCTGGTCAGCGCCAAAGAGCTGCAGATCAAGATGGCCCAGGGCGCGAAGCCCGGTGAGGGCGGCCATCTGCCGGGCGGAAAGGTGTATCCGTGGATTGCCAAGACCCGTCACTCCACGCCGGGCGTGAGCCTGATTTCCCCGCCGCCTCATCACGATATCTATTCCATTGAGGATTTGGCGCAGCTGATTTATGATTTGAAGAATTCCAACCGGGACGCACGGATTTCTGTGAAGCTGGTTTCCGAGGCCGGCGTGGGAACTGTCGCAGCCGGTGTAGCCAAGGCCGGAGCCCAGGTTATCCTGATTTCCGGATACGACGGAGGTACCGGCGCGGCGCCCAGAAGCTCCATCCACAACGCGGGACTTCCCTGGGAGCTGGGACTGGCGGAGACTCACCAGACTTTGATCATGAATGGCCTGCGAAGCCGTGTCCGCATTGAGACCGACGGCAAGCTGATGACCGGAGAGGATGTGGCCATCGCGGCCATGCTGGGAGCCGAGGAGTTCGGCTTCGCCACAGCGCCGCTGGTAACCATGGGCTGCGTCATGATGCGTGTCTGCAACCTGGATACCTGCCCGGTGGGCGTGGCTACCCAGAACCCGGAGCTGAGAAAACGGTTCCGCGGCAAACCTGAATATGTCATCAACTTCATGCGCTTTATCGCGCAGGATCTCCGGGAGTACATGGCCCGTCTGGGCGTGCGCACCGTGGACGAGCTGGTGGGACGCTCCGACCTTCTGAAGGTCCGCGATGGACTGACCGGCCGTCAGGCGGAGATTGACTTAAGCAACATCCTGAACAACCCGTTCGCAGGTAAGGGCCAGAAGGTTATCTTTGATCCGAAGCTGGTCTACAACTTCGAACTGGAGAAGACCCTGGATCAGAAGGTTCTGTTCAAGCAGCTGCTCCCGGCCCTGGAAAATGGCACCAAGCGCAGCATCGAGTTGGATGTGGGCAATACGGATCGTGCTTTCGGCACCATGTTTGGTTCTGAGATCACCAAGCGGTATCCGGAAGGCCTGGAAGAGGATACTTTTACGGTAAAATGTAAGGGCGCGGGCGGACAGAGCTTCGGAGCCTTTATCCCGAAGGGTCTGACTCTGGAACTGGAGGGCGACAGCAACGACTATTTCGGCAAGGGTCTGTCCGGCGGCAAGCTGGTGGTTTATCCGCCCAGAGGTGTACACTTCAAGCAGGATGAAAATATTATCATCGGAAATGTGGCTCTCTACGGCGCCACCAGCGGCAAGGCTTACATCAACGGCGTGGCCGGCGAGCGTTTCTGCGTCCGTAATTCCGGCGCGGTAGCAGTCGTCGAGGGCGTGGGCGACCACGGCTGCGAGTACATGACCGGTGGCCGGGTGGCCGTTATCGGCAAGACGGGCAAGAATTTCGCCGCAGGTATGAGCGGCGGCGTGGCTTATGTGCTGGATGAGGACCGCGACCTGTATACAAAGCTCAATAAGAGTATGGTTCTGATTCAGGAAGTGACCGATAAATACGACGTGCTGGAGCTGAAGGGCATGATCGAGGATCATGTGGCTTACACCAACTCCGAGAAGGGCAAGGAAATCCTGGCAAACTTTGGAGAGTATCTGCCCAAGTTCAAGAAGATTATTCCGCGGGATTACCAGCGAATGCTGATGACCATCGTCCAGATGGAGGAGAAGGGCTTAAGCAGCGAGCAGGCACAGATTGAAGCATTTTACGCAAACCAGCAGAAATAAGGAGGGGAGCATCATGGGAAAACCGACAGGATTTATGGAGTATGACCGGGTAAATCCGAAAGCACAGTCTCCGAAGGAACGTATCAAGAATTTTAATGAATTCCATACCCCTCTTTCCAAAGAGGAGCAGGAAAAACAGGGAGCGCGTTGCATGTCATGCGGCGTCCCCTTCTGCCAGGCAGGTATGATGATTGGTGGCATGGCTTCCGGCTGTCCGCTGCACAACCTGATCCCGGAGTGGAACGATTTACTGTATATGGGCAACTGGGAGCAGGCCTACAAGCGTCTGAAGCGCACCAGCAGCTTCCCGGAGTTCACGGGACGGGTGTGTCCGGCTCTCTGCGAGAAGGCCTGTACCTGCAACCTGAACGGCGATCCGGTATCCACCAAGAGTAACGAATTAGCCATCATTGAAAATGCCTACAAAGAGGGCTACGCCGTACCGACGCCGCCCACGAACCGTACCGGCAAGAAGATCGCGATTATCGGAAGCGGTCCTTCGGGACTGGCAGCAGCGGATCAGCTGAATCACAGAGGCCATTCTGTGACGGTGTTTGAGCGCTTTGACCGGGTAGGCGGACTTCTCCGCTATGGCATTCCGAATATGAATCTGGAGAAGCACATCATTGATCGGAAAATCGACATGATGAAGGCTGAGGGCGTGAAATTTGTAGTCAATACGGATGTGGGTAAGGATAAGAAGGCGGCAGAGATTCTGAAGGATTACGATCGTGTGATTCTGACCTGCGGCGCTTCCAATCCCCGGGACATCAAGGTGCCGGGCCGAGAGCTGAAGGGAATTTATTTCGCGGTAGATTTCCTCCGGGCCACCACCAAGAGTCTGCTGGATTCCAATTTCGCTGACAAGAAATTCATTTCCACCAAAGGGAAGAACGTGATGGTCATCGGCGGAGGCGACACCGGAAATGACTGTGTGGGAACCTCTATCAGACTTGGCGCAAAATCCGTCATCCAGCTGGAAATGATGCCGAAGGCTCCGGATACCCGGACCCCGAACAACCCCTGGCCCGAATGGCCGAAGATCTGCAAGACTGATTACGGCCAGGAGGAAGCTATCGCTATGTTTGGCTCCGACCCGCGTATCTATACCACTACCGTCAAGGAGTTCATCGGCGACAAGGCTGGTAATCTGAAGAAAGCCGTCTGCTGCAAGCTGGAGAGTAAGAAGGACGAGAAGACCGGCCGTATGATGATGGTACCCATCGAGGGCAGCGAGTTCACCCTGGATGTGGACGTGGTGCTGATCGCCGCAGGCTTCCTGGGAAGCCAGGACTATGTAACCAAGGCCTTTGGCGTGGAGGTCAATGCCAGAACCAATGTCAACACCGTTCCGGGCCAGTACAAGACCAACGTGGACCGGGTCTTCACCGCAGGAGACATGCACCGGGGTCAGTCCCTGGTAGTTTGGGCCATCCGCGAGGGCCGAGAGGCCGCCTGCGCGGTGGACCTGGATCTGATGGGGTATACGAGCCTGCAGGTGCAGTAAATAAACATCGGGAGAAAGAGAAGCGTCAAAAACTTCTCTTTCTTTTTACGTTCTGATTTTAAATGAGAAAAATCTGCGGATTGGAAATTATGATTAATGGATAATCAGAATCCTGAATTGACAAGGAAAATTTAACGCTATATAGTAAGGAATAGGATAGATTTTAGTAACTGTTCAGGTACTGAACAGTTACAAATTTTATTCCAAAGAATCAATGGAGGTAAAACAATGAAAAAAGTTATCGCTACAACCAACGCACCCGCTGCCATCGGCCCTTATTCCCAGGCCATCGAGTATAATGGTATGGTATACGCATCCGGCCAGATTCCGGTAAACCCGGCTACCGGCGAGGTAGAGTCTGACAACATCGAGGGTCAGGCAGATCAGTCCCTGAAGAATGTGGGAGCTATCTTAAAAGAGGCAGGTCTCGACTACAGCAACGTGATCAAGACCACCTGTTTCCTGGCAGACATCGCGGACTTTGCCAAGTTCAACGAGGTATACAGCCGCTATTTCAAGGAGGAGGCTCCGGCCAGATCCTGCGTGGCAGTGAAAGACCTGCCCAAGGGCGTGCTGTGCGAGGTAGAGGTTATCGCGGGAAGATAAAAATGAGATGAAAGAGGGAGCGCTGGGAGGCGCTTCCTTTTTTGATACAGAGCAGATACAGAAAAGGCAAAATCAAATTTCGGTAATGAATCATCGCAGATTCATTACCGGTTTTCGTTACGCTCCGCACAGCTCGCTCAAAGGATGAAAGGTATACCCCATCTCTTCCCATTTCGTCAGTAATTCATCGAGAATCTCCCCATTGGTTTTCGAGGTATTGTGAAGCAGCACCACGGCGCCCGGATGGATGCGGGTCAGAAGCTTGTCGAAGGCCTGTTCGTGGGTGGGCTGATCATCCTGTTTCCAGTCCGCGTAGGCCAGGCTCCAGAAGAAGGTGTGGTAGCCCAGATCGTTGGCCATCTGCAGATTCTTTTCACTGTAAATGCCCTGAGGTGGCCGATAGTATTTCGAGATGGGCTCGCCGGTCACTTCCTGGTAAAGGGTTTCCAGGGATTCCAGCTCCTTCGCGAAGTCCGCTTCGGTACTGATTTTGGACATATCCGGATGATGGTAAGTGTGATTGCCCACCGTGTGTCCCTCGGCCAGCATCCGCTTCACCAGATCCGGGCTGGTCTCCAGGTAATGGCCTACCACGAAGAAGGTGGCGGGCGCGTCATGCTTCTTCAGGGCGTCCAGAATCGCAGGCGTATTGCCATTTTCAAAGCCGCAGTCGAAGGTCAGATAGAGCTTCTTTTCCGCCGTTTCTTCTATGTAATAAGCGTCATATTTTTTTAGCGTATTGGCAGAAACTGTACCGGTGGGCGGAGTGCCGGGTTCGCCAAAGCCCAGTCCCCAGCTGGTGGAAGCTGCTCCGGATACAGGGAGTAGTGCAGCACTTCCGTCCGAAATGCGCGCGACGCCCTGACCGCCGAAATAGGCCAGGGTCAGAAGCAGGGCAATCCCGCACAGGCGCAGGAACAGGTGAGCAGACATGGAAGCGACAGGTTTCATAGGCGGACTCCTTCGACTTGTAGTTTTACAGTATATGTGAAAATCAGAAGGTATATGAACGCAGGATTGCGTTCACAGGAAACAGCATTTCATAGTTTTTCCATAATTCTCCCATAATCTGAACACAAAGTTCCGGTATGATAACAGTATCAACAGAAAAATAAAAGCATTGACGCCGGATGCGGAAGGCTTTCGGGGCGTAAATGGAGGTATAAGATTATGAAGTATGCGAAATTGTTGGCGATGGGTTGTGCTGTGGCATTGGCGACAGTGGGAATGACCGGTTGTACAAAGACAATGGCAGATAGCACACAGACGTCGGAGGCAGAAGAGAGCGAGAGCGTAACTGTGCAGGTGACAGCGGTAGACGGCAATACGGTGACGGCGGACCTGGGCGAGATGGCCGAGATGCAGGCGCCGGGCGATGGTCAGGCTCCGGGCGAGGCACCGGAAAAACCGGACGGCGAGGCTCCCAGTGGAGAAGCGCCGGAGAAGCCGGACGGAGAGAGTACAGACGGGGAAGCTCTGGAGAAACCGGATGGAGAGGCACCGAGCGGAGAGGCTCCCGCAAAGCCGGATGGAGACAGCTCAGACGGCCAGGCGCCTTCCATGTTCACCGCCTCCGGTGAGTCCATCACATTTACCCTGACGGATGACACCCAGATCACCGTAGAGCAGGGCGGCGAGAACACAGATGGCACGGCGGATGACATCAAAGAGGGCAGTATTCTGGAGCTGACTCTGGACGCTGACAACAATGCATTGACTATTGTAGTCAAAAACGCGGGCGGCCCGGGTGCGGGAGGTAACGGAGGCCCCGGCCAGGGCAGCGACGCTTCCAACGGAACGGCGGCCACGACGATAGATGCGGATACTACCGCAGATGGCGAGACCTACAGCTCCACCGGCGACGACGAGAACGCCCTCCGGGTGGACGGAGCCACCGCGACTTTAAGTAATATCACTGTTAATAAGACTGCCGGTTCCTCATCCAGCGCGGACAATGGTGATTTCTATGGCATGAACGCAGGCCTGTTGGCCCAGAACGGAGCCACTGTGACAATTAAGAGTGCCACAGTCAACACC
>NZ_JBOKYU010000049.1:0-15537 GCF_051972735.1 Laedolimicola sp.
AAATATAACAAAACAAATTCAATTTGGAGAAAAAATATGTGCAAAAAGTACAGGATAGGAATTGATGCAGGTGGAACCAAAGTAGCATACGGTTTGTTTGATGCGGATGGGCAGCTCCTGGATCGGATGCAGCATCCGTCGGATATTAATGCAGACGGCCCGACCTTCAGCGACCGGATGATTGAGACCATCCGTGAGATCGAGAAGAAGCATAACCTGAAGAACGAGGATTTGCAGGGAATCGGAATCTGCATGCCGTCCTATATTCTTTTTGATACCGGTTACGTCTATCTGACCTCGGCGCTGACGAATATTCGCGATTTTCCCATGAAGGAATATCTGCAGGAGCGTCTGCCGGGTGTAAAGATTGTACTGGATAACGACAGCAATGCCGCAGCCCTGGCAGAGTACCGCAAGGGAGCCGGGCGGGGAAGCCGCCATATGATCTATATGGCCACCAGCACCGGAATCGGAAGCGGCATTATTATAGATGGAAAGCTGTTCCGCGGAAGCTACGGCTGGGCTGGAGAGTGCGGACACATGCTGGCGACGCCGGACGAGGGCGTCATGTGCGGATGCCGGAACAGGGGCTGCTTCATGTCCCACGCCAGCGGACGCTACGTGCCGAAGCATCTGAAAATCAAGATGCTGGAGGGCAGGGAAACTTCCATGGTGGACAAGGAAGATTTAAGCTGTGAGGATCTGCTGGCAGCCTACAACGAGGGCGACGAGCTGGCCATCGAAATGGTGGAGCAGATGGCGCACTACATTGCGGTCTGTGCGTACAACTGCTTCATGATGCTGAATATCAACGTATTCGTATTCGGCGGCGGCCTGACCCATTTTGGCGACGCTCTGTTCGGCAGAGTGAGAAAGGAATTTGACCGTTACAATCAGATTCCCCTTCCGGTAGAATTCCGGTTCGCGGAATTGAAGAAAGATTTCGGTATCGTGGGAGCATCCGAGCTGGTGCTTGACTGATAAGGAGAGAGGGCATGCGGATATTTACGGGAGGCTATACGGAGCCGATTTTGATGGGATCGGGCGAGATGGTAGAAGGAAGATGCAAGGGTATCGCCTGCTATGATTTCGATGAACAGACCGGGAAGCTGGCCTATCGGACAGTGACTGGTGACATTCAGAATCCCTCTTACGTACTGGCAGACGCAGAGGGCGCGTATCTGTACTGTGTCAATGAGCTGAAGGATTGGAATGGCATTGACGGTTCTACTGTTTCCGCTTTTGCCATTGACCGGGAGACGGGAGCGCTTCATCGGATTAACCAGCAGTTTACCTGCGGGGCGGATGCCTGTCACCTGAGTTTTTCTCCAGATAAAAAGTACCTTCTGGTATCTAATTATTCCGGTGGCAGCCTGGCCGTGTACCGGATCCGGGAGGATCACGGACTGGAACCGGCGACCTGTATCCTGAGGCACCAGGGCCGGGGCGCGAACCCGGAGCGACAGGAAGGTTCCCATATCCATCAGACTGTGATGGCGCCGGACGGACAGCACGTCTATGTGTCGGATCTGGGACAGGACGTATTTGCCTGCTACCGGGCGGACTGGGAAAAGGGATGGCTGCTTCCGGAGAAAGAGAAGAACATCTACGGTATCCCGGGACAGGGAACGAGACATGGCGCTTTTGATGTAAATGGAACACATTTCTATGTGATGACAGAACTGACCTGTGAGGTCAATGTCTATCAGTATAAAGCCGGACAGGCAGAGCTGATGCAGACCATATCCGCGTTTGCGGATCCGGCACAGCAGACGGAAGGCTGCCTTGGCGCGGGTATCCGGATTCATCCCAGTGGGAAATGGGTCTACGGCGCGGTACGCGGTACAAACCATATCGCGGTATTCCGGGTGGAAGCGGATGGACGCCTGACACTGACAGAGACGAAGCTAAGTGGCGGTGAAATTCCCCGGGAGTTTATTTTGTCCCCGGACGGCAGGTATCTGCTGGCGGCAAATCAGGATACCGACAATATTTGCGTATTCGCAATAGATGAGCATACAGGCGGTCTTAAAGAGGTCTGGAACCAGGAAAATGTCTACTGTGTCACCTGTATCAGCTTCTGATGAACGAACCAACAACGATAATTTACAGGCAGAAGGCCTGTCGGTTATAGAAAAAACACAAAAAAGTAACAGGAGGAAACAACATGAAAAAGAAGGGATTAGCACTCTTACTGGCAGCGACCATGATCTGTGGTCTGGCAGCATGCGGAAAGTCTGGCGGGGAGACCAAGACTGACGCAGCAGCAGACACAGCACAGACCGAGGACACCGGCGACACAGCAGCGGCTTCCGGCGACGGCATTACTGTAGGCTGGATTGTACAGGATATGGCGAATGAGTCTCAGTCTTATTCCTGCCGTATCGCAGAAGAGAAAGCGAAAGAGCTGGGAATCAACCTGACCTCTTACGATCAGGCTGGCGACGCTCAGAAGGCTACTGACGCTATCAGCACCTGTATCGCACAGGGTGTAGACGCTATCATTATCAACCCGGCAGATCCGCAGGCGGTTGTACCGGCTCTGATGGAAGCGAAAGAAGCCGGTATCGTAGTAGGACTTTTCTCCTCTGACCTGGCAGCAGAGAGCCAGCAGTACAGAGATTTCTTCTGCGGAACCAATGATACCATGGCAGGCGAGCAGGCGGCTCAGGCGATTATCGACGCATTCCCGGACGGCTGTAATGTAGTAGAGATCGGCGGACAGTCCGGACATGACGCGCAGGTTAAGAGAAGCGACGGCTTCAAGGCTGGTCTGGAAGGCTCCAACATCACAGTTCTGGATTCCAAGAACTGCGATCAGTGGGCAACCGAGGACAGTATGGCTATCATGGAAGACTTCATCGTGAAATACGGCGATAAGATCGACGCGGTATTCTGTCACTGGGATAACGGCGCTACCGGCGTTATCAACGCGCTTGAAAACGCGAATATGGACGGCGTATATATCGTAGCAGTAGACGGATGCTCCGCAGGTTACGATCATGTTAAGGACGGCACCCAGGCTGTATGCATCGGCCAGTCCTTCACCAACATGGTAGCTCAGTCTCTGGATTGCGCACAGAAGGCAGTTGCAGGCGAGAGCTTCGAAGAAATCAACTGGATCCCGCTTGACACCGTTACATCTGAAAACGTAGACAGCTTACCCTATCCGGAGTGGTAAAAAAGAGAGAGTAACACAGAAGTGATTAGCTTGCTCTGGTATCTGCCAGAGCAAGCTTTTCTTAAAAATGGAGATAGTTAAAGGAGATTTTTCTAAAAGGAGATATATCAGTGGAACAGAAAAAAGATTTGATATTGAAGGTCAGCGGCGTAACGAAACGATTTCCGGGTGTTCTGGCGCTGAATAAAGTATCTTTGGAAATTCCCAAGGGCGTGGTATATGGAATTGTTGGAGAAAATGGAGCAGGAAAATCTACACTGATGAAGATTCTGTCCGGCGTCTATGAAAAGGATGAGGGTACGATTGAGTTTGATGGGGAGATCATTGAGCATACCACACCGATTCAGGCGCTGCGCAGGGGCTTGAGCATCATTTACCAAGAGTTCAATCTGGTCAATACGATGACTGTGGGTGAAAATATTTTTCTCGGAAGATTCTCGGAAAATCATGGGATGAAGGGTACCCATCAGAAGGCCCGCGAGCTTCTGGACAGCATCGGCAGCAAGATTGACACCTATACGCTGGTGGGGGATTTAAGCGCTTCCGAAATGCAGATGGTAGAGATTACCAAGGCTCTTTCCTTTGATTCTAAGCTGATCATCATGGATGAACCCAGCAGCAGTCTGACCACAGAGGAGCTGAAGAAGCTGGGCGAGATCATTTTCCAGTTGAGAAATAAGGGCATTTCTATCATCTATATCAGCCACAAGCTGGATGAGATTTTTGAATACTGCAATATTGTCACCATTATGCGTGACGGTAACGTCATTGACACCAAACCTATCGAGGAACTGACCAGAAGCGAGATGATTGCCAAGATGGTGGGCCGTACCATCGAAAATGAGTACCCGCCCCGGGCACATTTCGTGGGAGAACCTCTTCTGGAGGTGAAAAACCTCAACACAAGTAAGCTGCACGACATCAACTTTACCCTGCACAAAGGCGAGATCCTGGGTCTGGTAGGCCTGGTGGGAGCCGGAAGAACCGAGATCATCAGGGCCATCTATGGAGCGGATAAGGTCAAGAGCAAGGAGCTCATCATGGAAGGAAAACCTGTGACCGTATCGAGCCCCAGAGACGCGAAAGCGCTGGGCATGGGACTGGTTCCCGAGGACCGGAAGCAGGAGGGCCTGATTTTACGCTTTTCCGTAGGTGAAAATATCACCATGGCGGCCCTGAGCGAGATTGCGAAAAAGGGTGTGCTGAACCGTAAGAAAGAGAAGGAGATCGAGAAGCGTCAGATTGAAAACCTTCTGATCAAGACGCCAAGCGCGGCTGCCAAGGTGCTGAATCTGTCCGGTGGAAACCAGCAGAAATGCGTCGTGGGAAGATGGCTGGAGCTGAATCCCAAGGTATTGATTCTGGACGAGCCGACCAGAGGCATCGACGTAGGAGCAAAGTATGAGATTTATGTGCTGATGAACAAGATCGTGGAGCAGGGAGGAGCCATCATTATGATTTCCTCTGAGCTTCCGGAAGTTCTGAGCATGAGCAACCGCGTACTGACAGTCTGCGACGGCCGGATTACCGGAGAATTCTCTCCGGAGGAAGTAGATCCGAGCGAGATCATGGACAGGGCCATCGGATAAGGGAAGAGGTAATAGAATGGGAAAATCAATCGACGTAAAAAAATTCTTGTTACACAATCTTGTGTTGCTGGGCATCGTGGTACTGTGCGTGGTAACGGCGATTGTGGAGCCTTTATTTCTGACACAGAATAACTTTACCAATATTTTGAGACAGTTCGGTCCCTTAAGCTTTGTGGCGCTGGGTATGACCTACGTGATCATTGGCGGCTTTCTGGACCTGTCTGTGGTAGGTATCATTTCACTGGTAGGCGTGGTGACGCTGTCCCTGATTGACCCGTTGGGTCAGGTGGGCGCGCTGCTCTGCGGCCTGCTTCTGGGAACCCTCTTAGGCTTCCTGAACGGCGTGATCCTGGTGGGCTTTGGCGCCCGGATTCAGGCGGAGGTTCTGTTCATCACCTATGGGATGAGCTCGATCTTCGGGGCTATTGCGCTGATTTATACCAATTCCGAGACGGAGCATATGTCCCGCCTGTCCAATCCCTACACCATTTTCACTTGGATTGGAAAGGGAAAAGTGGGCCCCCTGGCGGTATCCATGATTCTCTTTGTCATTTCACTGGTGGCGGTGGAGTGGTTCTACCGTAAGACCATCTGGGGCCGACAGATCGCGCTGATGGGCGGCAATAAGATTGCGGCGACGCTTTGTGGTTACAATATGAAGCGCACCATGGTTCTGGTATATACCATCTGCGGCCTGTTCGCAGGCATGGGTTCGATTGTTCTGATTTCACGTGTTACGACTGCGTCTCCGGTGGCCGGAGCAGGCTATGAGACGGACGCCATCATGTCCGTAGTCGTAGGCGGTACGGCGCTGGCCGGAGGAACCGGAAGCGGTGTCCGGACCGTGCTCGGAGTACTGTTAATTATCTTGTTATCCAACTGTATGAATATGCTGGGCGTGTCTACTTATCTGCAGACCATCATGAAGGGTCTCGTTCTTGTCATCGCCATCTGGCTGGATAATCGTAAAGAACAACAGATTCATTAAGGAGGGCAGAAGATGGATACCAAGCGTGTTTTCATAAAAGCAAAACAGGTTTTACTGAAGCAGAAAGCAGTATTGGCGATTCTGGCAATGCTGGTTCTAATGTTGTTTTTCAACACACAGTTTTACAGTGTATACAACTGGATGAACGTATTCCGTTCCGCGACGGTACAGGGAATCATTGCCATGGGCGTGACTATGACCGTACTCTGCGCGGCCTGCGATTTGTCAGTGGGTGGAATCATGTGTCTGTCCGGTGTTATTACGGTTCTGATGATCAATTCCGGTATGCCCATCGCGGTAGCCTGCCTCTGCGCATTGCTGGCCGGAGCGGCTGTGGGTCTGGTCAATGGGTTCCTGGTAGTACATCAGAGAACTGAGCCCTTTATCATTACTCTGGGTATGGGAACCCTGCTGAAGGGTATCTGCCAGCAGCTGACGGACGCGCACCCGATTGCCTGCACCAATATGGAATTCATGAAGATTTCCAACACCAAGATTTTCGGACAGATTCCGATTCTGGTGCTGTATATGGCGGTCATTCTGGTGATTTTTTTCTGCGTGCTGCGGTTTACGACCTACGGAAGAAACTGCTATGCCATCGGAGGCAATTATGATGTGGCGAAATATTCCGGTATCAATACGGTGATGATCAAGTGGTCCACTTTTGTAATCTCCGGCGTGATGGCGGCGCTGGCGGGCATTCTCCTGTCCTCCAGAATGAACTCTGCGTCCTCCGTGTACGGAGACAATACCGGTATGCTGGTCAACTGCGGCGTCGTAATCGGCGGAACCTCCTTCGCGGGTGGTATCGGCGGTGTGGTACAGAGCTTTATAGGAGTGTTCGTTTTGCAGTTGATGTCTAACTGTATGGACTGTCTGGGAATCGGAGCCTATGTGCAGCAGCTTCTGCAGGGTATCATTATTGTACTGATTCTGGGATTTGACTGCTTCGGCCGTCTGAGAAAGCGGGAGCATGTATAAGTAAAGGAGAGACAGACTATGAGCGTGACAGTGAAAGCATTTGACAAACTTCGGGACGGACGGATCGCGAACCTGTACACCATTGAGAATCAGAAGGGAATGCAGGCCGTATTGACGGACTTCGGAGCCGTTCTGGTGAAGCTTCTGGTGCCGGATCAGGACGGAAAGCTGAGAGATGTGGTGCTGGGTTATGACGAACTGGAAAAATACGAGGATAATTTTGATATGCTGGGAACGACGGTGGGCCGTAATGTGAACCGGATTGAGAAGGGCCGTTTTACTATCGACGGCGTGGAGTATCAGCTGGAAATCAATGAGAATGATAATAACATTCACAGCAGCATGGCCCACGGCTTCCACAAGGTCCTCTGGGAGGCAGAGAGTTTCACGGATGACAGCGTATCCTTCACCTATCACAGCCCCGACATGGAAAACGGATTTCCGGGCAATCTGGATATCTCGCTGACCTATACGCTGACGGATACAGGCGCTCTGATTCTGTCCTATTATGGAACCACAGATAAAAAGACACTGGTAAATCTTACCAATCACTCTTATTTTAACCTGTCTGGCTATGAGACGGGCAATATTTTGGATACCATCGTGTGGATCAACGCGGAGCAGTTTACACCGGTGCGGAAGGGAACCATTCCCACCGGGGAAATCCGCGATGTGGCTGGTACGCCCATGGATTTTCGTAAGCCCAGGGCCATCGGGCAGGAGATTCACGCCGATGACGAGCAGCTGAAGCTGGTCTATGGCTACGATCACAATTTCGTTCTGAAAGGTTTCGGAAAGGGACTCCGCAAAGTCGCGACAGCCGAGAGTCCCAAGTCGGGCATTCGGATGACCGTGTATACAGATCTGCCGGGCCTGCAGTTTTACGCAGGCAATACCACCCGGGACATCATAGGAAAGGGCGGTGTGCTGATTACGAAAAATAGCGGCTTCTGTATGGAAAGCCATTATTACGCCAACAGCATCAACACTCCGAATTTCCCGCAGCCCATTCTGGATAAGGGCGGACTGTATAAGACGACGACCATCTATCAGTTTACATAATGAAAACATAAAAGAAGGAGGAGTCTGTGGTCATGAAAAAACAGGTAAAAATTGTAACAATCGGTGGAGGCAGCAGTTACACGCCGGAGCTGATCGAGGGGTTCATCAGGCGCTATGAAGAGCTTCCCATCGGGGAAATGTGGCTGGTGGATGTGGAGCGCGGCAAAGAAAAGCTGCGTATCGTATCGGAACTGGCACAGAGAATGTGGGATGCTTCGCCCTATCAGGTAAAGGTGCATACGACGTTGGATCGCCGGGAAGCGCTTCCGGGGGCGGATTTTGTGACCACACAGTTCCGTGTGGGGCTTCTGGAGGCTCGGATTAAGGATGAGCGTATCCCGGATCTGCACGGAATGCTGGGGCAGGAGACCAACGGCGCAGGCGGTATTTTCAAGGCTTTCCGGACTATTCCGGTTATCGGACAGATTATCGACGATATGCGGGAGCTGTGTCCGGATGCCTGGCTGATCAATTTTACGAATCCCAGCGGTATGGTGACTGAGGCGGCCATCAAAAAATTTGGCTGGAAGAAGACCATCGGTCTGTGTAACGTGCCGACCATCGCGCAGATGCGGGAGCCGGGCAATATCGGCGAGACTGAAGAGGAGCTGACTTATCAGTTCGCCGGACTGAATCATTTCCACTGGCATAAAGTGACAAACCGCGACGGCGAGGATGTGACAGCGGAGGTTCTGAAGCATGTCAATGAGAAGAACGGCGGTACGCCGGTGAATATCTATCAGGAGCCGTTCCCGGAGGAACTGCTGGATTCCATGAAAATGGTTCCCTGCGGTTATCACAGATATTATTTTATGCAGCGGGAGATGCTGGAACACAGTATCCAGGAGTTCAAAAAGGGCGGAACCAGAGCCGAGCAGATGTATCAGGTGGAGCATGAGTTGTTTGAGCTCTACGCTCAGCCGGGACTTCACGAGAAGCCGGAGCAGCTTGGCAAGCGCGGTGGAGCCTATTACAGTGACGCGGCCTGCGAGTGTATCAGCGCCATTTACAATGACAGGCATCTGAGAATGACGGTCAGCACCGAAAATAAGGGTGCGCTTCCCTGTCTGGCACCGGATTCCATCGTGGAGGTCAGCAGCCTGATTTCCGCCAGGGGAGCGGAGCCCATCGCATGGGGCGAGATGCCGCCTGCGGCAAGAGGCTGGCTGCAGCTGATGAAGGCCATGGAGGAGTGCGTCATCGAGGCGGCTATTACGGGAGATTATGGTCTGGCGCTGGAGGCCTTTACCATGAATCCGTTGATCGAAAGCGGAAAAGAGGGCAAGCGGGTGTTGGATGAGCTTTTGGTAGCCCATGAGAAGTACCTGCCCCAGTTTGCGGAGAAGATTCAGGAACTGAAGGCTGCCGGTGTGGAGACCGACGACGAGGTAGTCCGGGAGCTTCTGAGAAAGGGACTGTAGCATGAAGTTTTATATTGGAATTGACGTGGGTGGTACGAAGATTGCTTACGGTCTGTTTGATGAAGCGCGCAAGCTGCTGGTGAGAAAGCAGACAGCTTCGGATGATCAGAAGGAAGGCCAGGAGTTTTTTGAGCCGGTGCTGGAGATTATCCGGGGATTTATGGAGGAGACCGGGAACCGTGGAGGAACCGTGGAGGGTATCGGCATCGGGATCACAGGTTTTGTGGATTTTGAAAAGGGAGCCCTGACGAAGACGGCCAGTCTGCCGAAGCTTAATAATTTTGCGGTGGTGGATTACCTGAAATCCAGGCTGGATCAGGATATCCGCATCGTCATGGACAATGACTGTCACTGTGGCGCGCTGGCGGAATATCGGCAGGGCGCTGGCCGGGGACGCCGGAATATGTTGTACTGTCCGGTCAGCACCGGAATCTCCAGCGGCATGATCATTGACGGAAGGCTGTTTCGCGGCAGCAACGGGGCATCCGGCGAGAGCGGGCATATGCTTGCAGCAGTGCCGGAAGAGGTGGGCATGGCCTGCAGCTGTGGCAATGTGGGCTGCTTTAATTCTCTGGGTTCCGGAAAAGCAATCTTAAAATATGTAAAAAAATGGATCAAAGAAGACGGGGAAAGCTCTATTCTGCCGGAACTGGCAGGGGGCGTGGATCAGATTACGACCCGCCATATCAACGAGGCATATGAGAAAGGCGACGCAGTAGCCATCCGGGCTGTAGAACAGATGGCCCACTATCTGGCCATCTGGATTTTCGACGTTTACATGCTTCTGAATATCGACTGCATCGTATTCAGCGGCGGTCTGCTGGCCATGGGCGACAAGCTGTTCGGGCGGATGAAAGAGGAGTTTGAGCGGTATCACACCAATGAGTTCCCGGTGGAATTTTTTCAGACGGAGCTGGGAAGCGATTCTGGACTTATCGGCGCGGTTGAGTTATTATTTGACTGAGGTGAAATAATATGAGTATTCGACTGATTGCGTTCGACCTGGACGGAACGCTTCTGAAAGAGGATAAGACAGTTTCCGGGAGAACCATGGCCGCGCTTCAGAATGCGGCGGATCGCGGCATCTATCTGGTGCCCTCCACAGGCAGAATTTACGACGGCATGCCGGATGTGGTAAAGAATATGCCTTTTGTCCGCTATGCCATAACGGTCAATGGAGCGCAGATTTATGACGTGAAAGAAAAAAGGATTTTGCACCGGGCAGAGCTGACCCGGGCGGAGTCAGAGGCTGTCTTTGCTTACGGCAGAGATTGGGAAGCACTCTGCGGCTGCTATCAGAATGGCCAGGGCCTGATGGAAGAGAAGGATTTTGCGGATCTGCGGTCCTATGCCCAGAATGTAAAGGCGGCAGAAATGATGAAGCAGGTGTACCGGCCTTTGAAAAATATGGAGAAAAGGATCTTCGATATAGAGCCGACGATTCAGAAGATTCAGTATTATTTCCGGGAAATTCCGGAGAGGAACCGGAGACTGCCGGAGATGAAGGCGCATTTTCCCAATCTGGAGATTTCCACATCCCTGCCGAACAACATTGAGATTAATTCGGCTAAGGCGAATAAGGGCCTGGCACTAAAATTCCTGTGCGGATATCTGGGAATCGGGCTGGAGGAATGTATGGCGTTCGGCGACGGAACCAACGATCTGGCGCTTCTGAAGACTGCAGGCAGAGGCATGGCCATGGCCAATGCGGATCCGGAAGTGTTGAAAGCAACGGCGTATCATACGGCCTGTACCAATGAAGAGGACGGCGTGGCGATCGAGATAGAAACCTGTTTAAAAGAAGTATAAGAAGATAAAAATACCGCTTTTCCGGAAAAAAGCAAACCGAAAAAGCGGTGTTTTTATGCTTGTGTCGTGGTGGTGATGACCTGGATGCCGTGGCGTTCCATGGTCTCTTTGCATTCCGGGGTAATTTGGTCGTCGGTAACGACCATGGAGACCTCTTCGGAATCGAACAGCTTGGCGACGCTGCGTTTTCCGAATTTATCGGAGGTGGTCAACACGATGACATGGTCGGCCTGCTTCGCAAATTCTTTTACCACGGCACTTCGGGTGTGATTGATATTAGTGAAGCCGTTTTCCTCGGTGTAGCCGTCTACGCCGACGAACAGCTTGTCTACGTGGTATTCCCGGGCGCAGAGCTGCGTGACGGGGCCGGTGGTAACCTCGGCTACCGTATCGTAATCGCCGCCCAGCAGAATAATGTGCGCGGTAGGCACCTGATTCAGGTAGCGGGCGATATAAGCGGAATTGGTGATAATGGTGACGTCTTTCTGAATGGCCGCTTCCAGTGCGAACAGGGCGCAGGTGGAACCGGACTCAATCATAATGGTCTCCATGGGCTCGACGATCTCCATGGCCCGTTTGGCGATGGCCTTTTTCTCCGAATAATGGAAAGCCATACGGGAATTGATGGCGTCCGGCGAGGCTTTTGTGGCGTAGCCGTGCTGACGTCTTAAGAGCCCCTGGGACTCCAGCTCCTCCAGGTCCTTACGGATAGTTACCATGGAGAGCTTCAGAAGCTCGGACAGCTCCTGGACGCTGACCTTTTCTTTCTCATTGACGAGGTTTATGATTTGTAAATGGCGTTCTTTCATTTGCTTCGTTCTCCTTTGCATTTATTATATAATAAGTGGGAAAATAATGCCACATATTTTCGCTAAAAATTTCAAGAATATTTCAAACGAAATATAAAATAATTTCAAAAATAAGTTTACAAACAATAATGCGAATGATAAACTAAGAATAAGAAAAGAAAAAGGAGTTATTTCATGGGAAATTCAGCAGAAAAAGGGCTTATTTTTAATATTCAGAAGTTCAGTATCAACGACGGACCGGGCATTCGCTCCACCGTATTTTTCGCGGGCTGTCCCTTAAGCTGCCGCTGGTGTTCTAACCCGGAATCCCAGAACCGCTTCCGGAAGAAGGCGCTGGCGTCGGGCGATAAGAAGCTCATTGGCCGGGAATGGACCGTGGAAGAGGTGCTGGAGGAAGTGGAGAAGGACCGGGAGTTCTATGAGGAATCCGGGGGCGGTATCACCCTGTCCGGCGGTGAGGTATTGCAGCAGCACGCCTTTGCGGTGGAGCTTCTGAAGGAGGCGCAGAGCCGGGGACTGCACTGCGCGGCGGAGACTACCGGGTATGCCAGCCACGAGGTATTTCGGGAGTTTGTGGAGTATATTGACCTGCTTCTTTTTGATATGAAGCATTGGGATCGGGAAAAGCATTTTGAAAAGACAGGCGTGTATAACGATATAATTCTGGAAAATATGGGATACGCAGTGTCCCAGGGGATTCCGCTGATTGCCCGGATTCCGGTGATCCCGAAGTTCAATGCCAGCCTGAAGGATGCGGCAGGGATGGCAGAAAACTTATGTAAACTTGGAATCCGTGAGGTACATCTGCTCCCTTTCCATCAGTTCGGGGAAAAGAAATACGAGCAGCTGGAGACAGAGTATGAGATGAGCGGTGTGCCGCAGCTGCATCCGGAGCAGTTGCAGAAGTACATCCAGGTATTCCTGGACAGGGGACTGGACGCCAGCTTTAAGTAAATACAGTGAAAGAGAACCGGCGACATCGGGCCAGTGAAAAGCTCCGATGCCGCCGGTTCTCTTTTGCGATAAGAAAAACTACAGAGTCTGTTCGGTTCTTCCGATGATATCGTCCTGGGTTTTCTTGGATAATACGTTAAAGAAAGCACTGTAGCCTGCCACGCGGACGATCAGATCCTTGTGCTTCTCCGGGTGGAGCTGGGCGTCGATCAGGGTCTCACGGGACACGATATTGTACTGGACATGATAGCCGTGGAGTCGGTTGAAGAAGGTGCGGATCAACATCTCCAGCTTCTGTTTGTTCTCTTCTCTGGACAGTACCTGGGGCGTCATTTTCTGGTTCAGCAGAACACCGCCGGTAATTTTGTCGGTGGGAAGCTTGGACACGGTCTTAAATACGGCGGTGGGGCCATTCTTGTCGCAGTTATGGGCCGGGCTGCAGCCTTCTGCCAGCGGCTCAAAGGCGTGGCGTCCGTCCGGAGTGGCCATGGTTCCCATACCCTGCCCCACATTAGCGCTGATGGAGGAGGTTCCCGCGTAGCGGATACCGCCGATGGGGCCGCGGTGGTAACGGGTGCTGGGGTATTTCTTAATCTCGTCGATATAAGTGTCGTAGGCGCGTACCACCAGGAGATCTACGTCGTCGTTGTCATTGCCGTATTTGGGCGCGTCGTTGATGAGCATTTCCTGAATCTTCTGGTTCTCCGGGGACTGGAAGTCGTCGAGAATCGCGTTCCAGAGCTCATCCCGGGTGATTTTTTTCTCATCATAGACTAGCTTCTTGACAGCGGCCAGGGAGTCCGCCATGTTGGCAATGCCCACCTGAAGGCCGGAGATAAAGTCGTAGACCGCACCGCCCTCTTTGATGGTCTTGCCGCGGCCGATACAGTCGTCGGTCAGGGCAGAGCAGAGGATATCGGGCACATCCCGCTCGGAGGCCTTGTCGATGGCATTTTCCACAATGACGCTGTAACGGGTCAGTTCACGCAGGGATTTATCCCAGGCGTCTAGCAGCTCCTCGTAGCTTTCCATATCCTGGAAGCGTCCGTAGCCCTTTACAAAGCGCTTGCCGCTGGTCAGATCCACGCCGTCATTCATGACGCAGAGGAGCAGACGGGGAAAGTTAATGTAGGACATGCCGGTACAGCGGTAGCCCCATTTTCCGGGAACGGCGGTCTCCACGCAGCCAATGGCGCTGTAGTTATAGGCATCTTCCTCTTTGACGCCCCACTGGATAAAGGACGGGATGATAATTTCGTCGTTGTTCAGGGCCGGCATGCCGAAGCCCAGTTTCATGACCTCGATGCACTCGTCGAAAAATTTCGGATCCAGGTTTGCATGATAGCGGACCGTTAGGTTCGGCTGGGTCAGACGGGTCTGAGCTACAGACTGGAGTACCAGGAAGCTTAAGGGATTGACAGCGTCCTTTTTGTCCACGGTCTGGCCGCCAATGGTGACATTCTGGTACATGGGCGAACCGGCGGAACTTAAGGTGTGGGCCTGGGAACGGACCTTATTGATGGTCAGGGTCTTGATCCACAGACAGGTCAGCAGTTCCAGAGCTTCCTCTCTGGTGATGGTTCCGTCCTGCAGGGACTTCTCATAATAGGGCTCCATATACTGGTCGAAACGGCCGTAACTTAAGGAATGGCCGTTGGACTCAATTTGCAGAATCAGCTGGATAAACCAGACGGACTGTACAGCCTCGCGGAAGTTGGAAGCGGGTTCGTAGGGAACCTTGGCGCAGATACGGCTCATTTCCAGAAGTTCGGCTTTCCGTGCGGCGTCGCTTTCCCTGGCAGCCAGATCAGCGGCCAGTTCACTGTAGCGGAGCGCAAAAGTCCGGACCGCTTCGATGACAATCAGAACGGCCTTATAGAATACATTTTTGTCGATGCTGTCCGGGTCGGTCAGGTCGAGGGCTTCCTTGCAGGCGCGGGCCTTGGCTTCGTAACCCCGCAGTCCTTCTTTCAGAAGACGCTCGTAATTCACAGCCAGGTGGGCGTCTCCGGCGTTCAGCTTGCCTTCCATGCCAAACAGACCGGTCTCCATAAAGACGCTGACCTCGTCGGGCAGAAGGGCTTCGCCACGGGCGCGGAGATTGTTATTCTCCCAGAAGGGAGCGATGGACCGAAGCTGTTCTTTGGTTTCCTCGGTGATGTAGAACACGTCGCCGTCGCGCTTCTCGAACAGATCCAGCTCATTCATGACGAATTCCAGGGTATATTCGGGGAAAACGGGAGCATTGCGGTTCTTGGTAGCTTGATTTCCTGCGAGAAGGGATTTATCTTCAATATAGACGGTCATATGCTCCAGAATCTTCTGCAGCATCAGGGCACGCACCATGACCCTGGGCTGGTTCAGGCTCTCACGGTAAGCCTCCGTGGCCCAGATGGCACGCTCGGCGTCCACATAGGGTTTCTCATCCAGAACTTCTTCGCGAAAAGCCTGCATGCGTTCGGTTAAAGTGCCGAAATGGTTTTCGTTTTTCATAGTGACCTCCTTTGAACGTAAATCATAGTACTTTCGTATATATATTATACTACCATTGAACGGTCACTACGTCAATTCAAACTTTCAAATAAAAGAATAAAAAGTTTCGTTAGAAATTACATATTTTCTTTTCGGTATTCCAGAGGGGTGCAGCCATTGATTTCACGGAAGCGTCTGGTAAAATAGCTTATATCGGAAAAACCGCAGATTGTGGCGATCTCCCCGGCCTTTTTTTTCAGTGGAAAGGAGT
>NZ_JBOKYU010000050.1:0-15407 GCF_051972735.1 Laedolimicola sp.
AAAGATAGGGGGTGTGGGACACGCGGATTTTCCTACTCGTCGCAGGCGGCTTATACGCATCTGACCGGCCAACTCGGCCTGCGGCCTCAGACAGGGCCTCCTTCAGATGCTGCCAGCCTGCTCCTCCCCACGGAAAATCCGCTAACGTCCCACACCCCCTATCTTTCCCGCCTCACTATGTGGTGAGGCCTCGCTGTCGCATTGGCCAGGCGGGATGGAGAGCTGCGATTGGCCGGGGGCGGGCGGCATTTGCCGCCTCGCCCCTTGCCAACGTCGCAAAACTCTTGTATGATAGGAAAGAACCCTATCGACTTAAACAATCAGCTCTGTGGGGTTCGGAAAATCAGGGTGTCCGTGAAACGTCCGAACACACGATTTCCGAACCCTGCAGAGCGTCCGTCATAGAAAAAGGAGAACCCCACCATGTATATCATCGCCGGCCTAGGCAACCCCACCCAGCAGTACGATCACACCCGCCACAACATCGGCTTTGACACGATCACGTATCTCGCCGACCGCTACCACATCACGATGAACACCAAAAAATTCCAGGCCATCTGCGGCATCGGCGTCATCGAGGGCCAGAAGGTCCTGCTTCTGAAGCCCCAGACCTACATGAACCTGAGCGGTAACAGCATCGGTGAAGCTGTGAACTTCTACAAACTGGATCCCGCCACTGAAGTCATTGTCATCTACGATGACATTGCCCTGGAGCCAGGTTACATCCGCGTCCGCAAAAAAGGCAGCGCCGGTGGCCATAACGGCATCAAGGATATTATCGCTCACCTGGGCACCCAGGAATTTCAGCGTATTCGCGTGGGCGTGGGCGAAAAGCCGAAAGACTACGACCTGGCTGCCTACGTCCTGGGTCATTTCGCAGCAGAAGACCGCAAAAAAGTCGAGGAAGCCATTGCCCAGGCTGCGGACGCCGTAGAACTGATGGTACAGGATCGCGCCGACGAGGCCATGAACCTGTATAATAAGAAAAAACACGAATAGATCATAACAGAGAGAAACAGCGAAACAAAAACAGAGGTGCGGCATGCAAGCATTCATCAAGCCCTTTTGGCAGCTCGGCGCGTACGACCAGATAGCCGAAAAGCTGAAAAAAAACAAGGGAGTCCTCTGGCTCTCCGGCTGCGTAGATTCCCAGAAGGTACACGCAGCCTGCGCCCTGTGGCAGGGCTATTCCCAGAGGCTGATCGTCACATACAGCGAGCAGAAAGCAAAGGAAATCTATGAGGATTGCCGGTACTTTGACCGGAAGGCCGTGCTCTATCAGGCAAAGGATTTCCTCTTTTTTCATGCGGATATGCAGGGCAATCTGCTGGTGCAGCAGAGAGTCCGGGCCTTACAGGCTTTATTGACCCAGGAGGAAGTGACGGTTATCACTACTTTTGACGGTCTGATGGATCGTCTGCGTCCTCTGAAAAAAGTGGAAGATTCGATTTTATGTATCGGCCAGGACAGCATTGTCCAGATCGACGCCCTGGCGGAAAAGCTGAGCCGCCTGGGCTACGAGCGGGAGATTCAGGTGGAAGCGCCGGGCCAGTTCGCGGTGCGCGGCGGCATCGTGGACATCTTTGCGTTGACGGAGGACGCTCCCTGGCGCATCGAGTTCTGGGACGACGAGGTAGATTCCATCCGAAGCTTCGATGTGGAAAGCCAGCGCTCCATGGAAAATCTGGAAGAAATCACCATTTATCCGGCGGCGGAACCGATCCCCGATGAAAAGGAGGAGACGGTTAGCTTTCTGGATTATTTTGCACCCGGGAAATCCCTGATTTTTCTGGATGAGCCCACCCGGATTCTGGAAAAGGGCCGGTCGGTGGAAAAGGAATTTGAAGAAAGCATGGCCAACCGCGCGGCTAAAGGTGAAGCATTGCCGGAGGAGGCGCGGCTTCTGTACAGCAGCGAAGAGATCACCGTCCGCCTGAACCGCAGAAACTGTGTGGCCTTAAGCCTGCTGGAGCAGAAAGCACCGGAATGGGAGCAGACAGGCCGCTATCAGATCGACGCTCGCTCCATCAATCCCTACAACAGCAGCTTCCCGACTCTGGTTAAAGATCTGAAACGGTGGAAAAAGGAAAAATATTCCATCATCCTCATGTGCGCGTCCGGAACCCGGGCCAAACGGCTGGCTGCGGATCTTCAGGATGAGGAGCTGAACAGTTTTTACAGTGAAGATCCGGAGCGCGTTGTACAGCCATCAGAGATTATGGTGGTGCATGGCAGCGTTCACAGAGGCTACGAATACCCCATGCTCCGTTTTGCCGTACTCTCCGAGACCGATATCTTTGGCCGGGAAAAGAAGAAACGGAAAAAGCAGAAGACCTACGAGGGCCAGAAGATCCAGAGCTTCTCCGATATCAAACCCGGCGATTACGTGGTGCATGAAAACCACGGCCTCGGCATCTACCGCGGCATTGAGAAGGTAGAAGTCGACAAGGTTATGAAGGATTATATCAAAATCGAGTATGCAAAGGGCGGCAACCTCTATATTCTGGCAACCCAGCTGGAAATGATTCAGAAATACGCCGGATCCGACGCCAAAAAACCCAAGCTGAACCGTCTGGGCGGCAGCGAGTGGACCCGCACCAAGTCGAAGGTCCGGGGAGCCGTACAGGAGGTGGCCCGCGATCTGGTGCTGCTCTACGCGGCCCGTCAGGAGAAGCAGGGCTTTGTCTACGGCCCGGATACAGTCTGGCAGACCGAGTTTGAAGAGCTGTTTCCCTTTGAGGAGACCGAGGATCAGCAGCTGGCCATCGAAGCCACCAAGCGGGATATGGAAAGCACGAAAATTATGGATCGCCTGATCTGCGGCGACGTGGGTTACGGCAAAACCGAGATCGCCATCCGTGCCGCCTTCAAGGCCGTGCAGGAGAATAAGCAGGTGGTTTATCTGGTGCCGACCACAATATTGGCCCAGCAGCATTATAATACCTTCATCCAGCGAATGAAGGATTTCCCGGTGCGCATCGATCTGTTGTCCCGATTCCGGACGCCGGGCGAGATTAAGAAATCCATTGCCGACCTGAAAAAGGGTCTGGTGGATATCGTCATCGGCACCCATCGGGTGCTGTCCGCCGACGTGGAATTCAAGGATCTGGGACTTCTGATTATCGACGAGGAGCAGCGCTTCGGCGTGGCCCACAAAGAAAAAATCAAGAAGCTGAAGGAAAATGTGGACGTCCTGACCCTGACCGCCACGCCGATTCCGCGTACCCTGCACATGAGTCTCATCGGCATCCGGGACATGAGCGTGCTGGAGGAAGCGCCCCAGGATCGTCTGCCCATCCAGACCTATGTGATGGAATATGACAGTGAAATGGTTCGGGCTGCCATCAGCCGGGAGCTGTCCCGGGGCGGCCAGGTATATTATGTATACAATCGTGTAAATAACATTGCCGAGGTGGCGGCCCAGGTGGCCGAGCTGGTACCGGAGGCCACCGTGGCCTTTGCCCACGGCCAGATGAAAGAGCACGAGCTGGAGCGTATCATGTTTGATTTCATCAATGGGGAAATCGACGTACTGGTGTCCACCACCATCATTGAGACCGGGCTGGATATCTCCAACGCCAACACCATGATTATCCACGATGCGGATAATCTGGGTCTGTCCCAGCTCTATCAGCTCCGTGGCCGCGTGGGCCGTTCCAATCGTACATCCTATGCTTTCCTGATGTATAAGCGGGATAAGATGCTCAAAGAAGTGGCGGAGAAACGTCTGGGCGCCATCCGGGAATTTACCGAGCTGGGCAGCGGCTTCAAAATCGCCATGCGGGATCTGGAGATCCGGGGTGCGGGTAATCTTCTGGGTGAGCAGCAGCATGGCCATATGGAGGCTGTCGGCTACGACCTGTATTGTAAGATGCTGAACGAGGCCGTCAAGCGGGAAAAGGGTCTCAGTTGGGAGGAGGACGAATTCCAGACTCTGGTGGATATGGATATCGACGCCTATATCCCAACCACCTATATTCGCAGCGAAAGCCAGAAGCTGGATATCTACAAGCGTATCGCCGGTATCGAGACCTTCGAAGAGAGTGAAGACATGCAGGATGAGCTTCTGGACCGTTTCGGCGATCTTCCGAAGGCCGTACAGAATCTTCTTGCCGTAGCCTGTCTGAAAATCAGGGCTCACAACGTATATGTTAAGGAGATAGTTGAGAAACCTGATGAGATACGGCTGGCTCTGTATGAAAAGGCAAAGCTGAATCCGGCGGCTTTCCCGGAATTTCTCGCCCGCTTCAACGGACGGATGAAATTCATCAAGGGAGAGAAACCGGCGTTCTGCTACCGCCGTCAGAAGAACAGCCGCGGCGAGGAGGCGGATCCCCTGAAGCTGGCGGAGAGCATCCTCGACAAAATGCAGGATTTGCTGGAGGAGCATACATGAGAAAAAGGTTAAAGAAGCTGGGAATCCTTATGATGCTGGCAGCTGTGGCTCTGGCCGGGTGCGGCAAAAAGGAGGCGGGAGTCCCCCGGGTCCTTGAGCAGGAGAGCGGAACCACCCTGGCCACTCTGGGCGACGAACCTGTTTACCTGGAGGAAGCCCTGTTCTATACCAGGATGCTGCAGGAGCAGTGGGAATATGTCTACTATGAAAGCTTCGGGGAAACTATGTGGCAGCAGGAGGCGGACGACAGTGGTCAGACCCTAGAGGAGCTTTTGAAAAGCAGCGTGCTGGATACCCTGACGGAGCTCCATCTGCTCTGCGCCCACGCGGGAGAATACGGCGTGAGCCTGACCGACGGGGAGCAGGAGGAGATCGCCCGCCGGGCACAGAATTTTATGGAAAATAATACAAAGGCGGTGCTGGAGGCGGCAGGCGCGGATCGGGAAAGCGTGGAGCGTTATCTTGCCCGGAATGAACTGGCCGGAAAGGTGGCGGAAGCCATCCGGGCGGATTATGAGCCGGAGATAAGCGAAGAAGAGGCACAGGTGGGCAGATTGACCTACGCGCTGTTTTCTAATACGGGACTTTATGATGTGGAGGGTAATTTCACGCCATTTACAGAGGAGGAGTTAGCCAAAATTCAGCAGGAGGCGGATGACTTCGCAGCGCTGGCGGCGGATTTGGGCGATATTTCCGCTGCAGGCGAACAATTTCCCCACACGGTTATCGACGTGTATTTTAATGAGGACACTGACGGAGGAGCCCACCCGGATGTGGCGGGGAAAGCCCGGGAGCTGCCGGTGGGCGGCGTGTCCGGTGTGATTGCCACCGACGAGGGCTGGTATGTGGTGCAGCATGTTTCAGATCTGGATGCGGACGCTACGTCGGATCGGCTGGAGGAACTGAAAGAATCCGCAAAGCAGGAATATTTACAGAATCTGGAAGATTCCTGGGCGAAGGAAACGCCGCTAAAAGTGGATGAAAATGTCTGGGAAACGGTGCAAATCGACGGCTTGATCACCGAGATTGGCGGAGACGGAAGCCACGAATGATACGCAGCTGTGAAAAGAGCGTGAAATCTCGCAGGAAACGCAAGAAAGCCTTGCCCACAGCGGAAAAAGCGTCTATAATAAACCCAGAATGTTACTGTTCCCTTACTTCACAGTAATACGCTTGCGATGCACAGAAATCGCATCTTATGCGATTTCGCGCTGAAGAGCTCGGGATTTCCGCACATTTTGTACGGAAACACCTGGCGGAATGATGTAAGTGGACAGTAGTTTTAGAATACTCCGTTTTTCAGAGAAGAAGCGGGCAGGAAAGGATTTACGGAAATGATGAAAAAAGGAATCGCAGTTCTGGCAGCAGGTCTGATGCTTGCAGGCTCACTGACAGGATGTGGAAAAGGCAATACACTGGACGGTACGCAGACTGTGGCAGTGATGGATGAGACGACCAATGTGCCGCTGGCAGAGGTAAGCTTTCTGCTTCGTTATCAGCAGGCGCAGATGGAATCCTACTACGGGGCCATGCTTGGCATGACCAATGTGTATGGACAGGATCTGTCCGGTACCGGAACCGTATACGGCGAGACAGCGAAGCAGAGCCTAATGGAGCAGTTTAACCAGATGTATGTACTGGAAGCAGAGGCGGCAAATTACGGCGTAGAGCTGACAGACGACGAGAAGACCGCTATTTCCGATGCGGCTGCCCAGTTCATGAAGGATAATTCCGCAGGCGTGCAGAAGACCCTGGGCGTAACCGAGGCGGATGTGGAGCATGTGCTGACCCTGATGACTATCCAGGAGAAGATGTACGCGCCGCTGACCGAAGATGTGGATACTGAGGTTTCCGATGAGGAAGCGGCTCAGAAGCGCATTGTCTATGTATACATGTCTACTGCAGGTACTGAGACGGATGAGGATGGCAATACGGTTGACCTGACTGATGAGGAGAAGGCCGCAAAGAAGCAGGAGCTTCAGGACATTCTGGACGCGGCAGCAGAGAGTGGAGATCTGAAGGCAGCAGTAGACGCAGCTAATGAGAATCGCGATGAGAATTCCCAGCTTTCAGCCAGCGAGACCACTTACGGCGCGGACAGTACCACACCGGCAGAAGAGGTTCGTACAGCGGCAGACGCGCTGAAGGACGGCGAACTGGCTCCGATTATCGAGACAGATACCGGATATTATGCGGTACAGATGGTCAGCACCTTTGATGAGGAAGCGACCGCCAATAAGAAAGATTCCATCGTAACCGAGCGTAAGAATACCCTGTATCAGGAAAAATGCGCGGATCTGGAAGAACAGCATTCTTTTGATATCAAGGATGACGTACTGGCAGAGCTGACCTTTGATCGGATTTATACACTGAACACCGGAAGTACGGAGGAATAAAATCATTATGGGAAAAGAGAGACTGGAACAGAATCTCATTGACCAGATGAAAGAGGCCCAGCTGAAGCTTGGGTTTGAAGAGGAGACCATGAGGCTTTACTACCCCGTGGCCTCCTTGAATCTTTTACTGGGAACAAATTGTGAGACAGCGAAGGAAATGGTAGCGGAGCTTACGGATTTATTTGCGGATGGAACGGGCGTGCTGGGGGCTATGAGCTTCCGGGTAAGTGCGGGACGTATCGAGGTCAGTGTACCGCCGGCGGGAGCCCGCTATGTGCATGAGCATATGGGTGATGTGGCATTCTTAAAGGCCATTATCGACCTGTTTTCCAATCCCCACGACAAGAGTGTGGAGGATGTGAAGAAGGTCTTCGGACAGTTTGGAGCTTATATCTGCGAGGAGATGCCGGAGGGATCTGATTTCGACGAGGCCCTGCATTTTGAAGATCCGTCCATAGACGAGTATTATTATTGCGTAAAAGAAGAGATGGGCCATCTCATTTACCATCGCTTTCTGAAAGAGGATTACCAGAAATTGTTGTAATAATTTTGTAAAAATTTCAGCTGCGGCGGTTGAAAACCGCAGATAGAGGTGTTATATTATAGAAGACAATGACTGCCAGTCGAGGGCAGCAGAAATATAGCCCGGGAAATGGGCCATAGACGAATGAGGAGGCATTATGAAAGCGAAACGAGTGGGGGCATTACTGCTCTCTGCAGTTCTGACTGTGTCGCTGCTTAGCGGCTGCAGCTCCAGAAGTCAGGTAACCGAGGATATGATTCCGACCGTTACAGATTTACAGGAGGATTCCGGCGAAGAAGTGGCAGAGGCCAGCGTCATAGGACTTTCCATGAACAAGTCCTATGTGGCGGAGCTGACCCGTCTGGATGGAGATAACACCGAGAAGGCGAAGGTATCCGCAAAGGAGATCCAGGTTGTGCTGAAGGCGACCTCTCTTGACAAGGATCTGAAGGTACAGATTGTCAACAAGGCTACCGGAAAGGTCATTACCGGAACTGCGTTTGAGGTGACAGTCAAAGATTCTGAAAATAAGACAGAGAGCTATACAGATAAGGATAAGGACGGCATCATTTACGTGAAGTCCATGACTCCCGGAAAATGCAAGATTTCCATGAAGGCGTCCGGAGGTTACGCGGCACCGGCTGATATTACAGCCGACGTTAAGGCCAATATCGAGTATAAGGCCGTGGATGTCAGCGCGGAGATCAAGAGTGAGAGCCAGATCAATGTGGCAAAAGAGGATACCAATACTTCCGGCAATGACAGCGCAGGTACTGCCCAGACCCTGAAGGATACGGTAGAATACGTGGCTTCCACCAAGACGGAGCCGAAGCAGAAGGTAGATCAGTGGGGACAGCCGGTATATTCCAAGCAGAAGATGGATAAGTACGGTACACCCATGTACGCGAAGATTATCTCAGAGCCGGCGTCTGATCATGTGGACAACAATAACGATAATAAGTGTGATCGCTGTGGTGCGGATATGACTCCGGCGCATACGCATACATATGAAAAAGAAGTTACCAAAGAACCGACCTGTACCGAGAAGGGTACTTATCGTCTGGTTTGCAAGGCAGATGGTGATGTGAAGGAAGAGGGCGAGATCGACGCGCTGGGCCACACAGAGCCGGATGCAGATGGAAAATGCACCCGTTGCGGCGCGCAGCTCACAGAGAAGCCGACCACCCCGGATCCCGGCGACAGTGGTAATTCCGGCGAGAACACCGGTAATAATAATGGCAGCGAGGGCAGCACAGAGACTCAGACGATAGAAGCGCCGACCGCAGGCGTCGTAGTCCGCGGCCTGATGTTCCTGAAAGCAGCGCCCACAGACAAGATTGTCTACGATACCAGCAGCGCTCCGGTCTATGATACCAGCAGCGCTCCGGTCTATGAGGACGGAGCAAACGGTGTGAAATATACCGGCTGGCAGACCATCGACGGCGCAACCTACTATTTTGATAAGAATGGTAATAAAGTTACCGGAACCCAGGTTATCCAGGGTATCCAGTACACCTTCAGCAGCGAGGGCGTCCGCTCCGGCACCATCGGAATCGACGTATCCAAGTACCAGAGCAGCATCAACTGGCAGAAGGTAAAGAACGCTGGCATCAACTTCGCGATTATCCGCTGTGGTTATCGTGGCTATGGATCCGGTGTCCTGGTACAGGATCCGAAGTTTGCGTCCCATATCTCCGGCGCCAAGGCAGCAGGCCTGCGCGTAGGTATCTATTTCTTCAGCCAGGCTATCACCGAGGCTGAGGCCGTAGAGGAAGCAAGTATGGCCGTGAAGCTGGCGAATCAGTACGGCATTAATATGCCGATCGCCATCGACAGTGAGTACGCGGCAGGCGGACGTGGCCGTGCGGACGGACTTTCCAAGGCCGACAGAACCAAGATTACCGTGGCATTCTGCAACACTGTAGCCAACTCCGGTTACAGACCGATGGTATACGCAAGCAAGAGCTGGTTCTCTTCTCACCTGGATGTATCCAAGTTCGGCAGCTACCGCATCTGGGTAGCGCACTACGCAGACAAGTGCGGCTACGGCGGACGCTACGATATCTGGCAGAACACCTCCAAGGGCTCCGTAGACGGCGTACCGGGTAATGTGGATATGAATATCAGTTCCATCTAAATACAGAAATACAATGAATAAAAAAGAAAGGGCCCCGTCCAATGGACGGGGCCCTTTTGAGGGGAATGTAAACGGACCGTATTAGGCCCTGAGATAGGCGAAGGTTTTTCTTGCTACCCCCAGCTCTTCATTGGCTGGGATAACGTGTATGGTGACCGGGGAATCTGTACGGGAAATCACAGTATTCGCTCCGGTGCAGCTCTGATTTTTTTCATCATCCAGCAAGATACCCATATGCTTTAACTGATGACAGACTGCTTCGCGGATGCGGGTACCGTGTTCTCCGATGCCGCCGGTGAAGACCAGATGGTCGAGACCACCAAGCTCCGCGTAGTACGCGCCGATATGACGGACGATGCCGTTGCAGAAGACGTCAATGGCGAGCCGGGCGCGCTCATTTCCGGCGTCGGCAGCTTCCTGGACGTCTCTCAGATCATTGCTGACGCCGGAGATACCAAGGAGTCCTCCACGCTTCGTCAGGCCATCCAGAACCTGGTCCAGAGAAAGCCCTTTCTTCTGCAGGAACGGAACGATAAATGGGTCGATGTCGCCGCAGCGGTTGGACTGAATTACGCCCACCTGCAAGGAGATACCGAAGCTGGTATCAACGCTCTTGCCGTCGTCGATGGCACACAGCGAACCGCTGCCGCCCAGGTGACAGGAGATAGCCTTGCCGGTGGAGCCATACATATCGGTAAGCGTCTCAGCCACATAGCTATGGGAAGCGCCGTGATATCCCAGGCGCTGGATGCCATATTCTTCATACCACTCCCAGGGAATGCCATAGATACGTCGTTCCAGCGGGATAGTCTGATGGAAAGCTGTCTCAAAAGCACCCACCAGCATAGCGTCGGGTGTCAGCTTCTGAAACTGGAGGATAGCCTCCAGATAAGGTTTATTGTGGGCCGGCGCTACCACCATGTAGTCCTCCATGCCCTGAAGAACTTCCGGGGTCAGCTCATGGATACCGTAATGGTCTTTGGAGAGAACTGTCTTGAAGCCCACGCGCGTGAGCTCGGACAGATCTGATAAAACACCGTTCTCTTTATCGAGAATCCGATCGAGAAAGAGCTGAATTCCTTCTGTATAAGTCGGAACATGAAGATTCTCCTGAAAAACGCGGAACCCATCCGGTTTGGAAAAATGGAAAATCGCAGTATCCGTGCCTACGCGCTCCACCTTTCCTTCCGCGAGCACTTCTTCCTCAGGCATGTTGAATAGCTTGAATTTGAGAGACGTACTCCCTGCGTTACAGACTAAAACCCTCATGAAACTCCTCCACCCCAAATTGTTCGTTAAAAAATACACAATATTGTTAAAAAAATATCATTTTCAGTATTGTCAAATCAGGATTCACCTGTTATTTTATTAGTATAACAAAAACCAAATGTATACACAATATTAAAAAGCAGTGAGCGAGGGAAAATTTGTAATAAATATTCCCCCGCGGCCTGGACAGGAGGAAATATTATGATTAAAATGGCGTTTTTCGATGCAAAACCTTATGAAATTGAGGCTTTCAGAAAATGGAACAGCGATGGAGAAATTGATATCCGTTACATGGAGCATAAGCTCAATGTCCAGACCGTGGACTCCGCGAAGGGCTGCGACGTGGTGTGTGCCTTTGTAAATGATACCATTGACGCGGAGGTGCTGGACGAGCTGAAGGCTCTGGGCGTGAAGCTGGTGGCTATGCGCTGCGCAGGCTATAATAATCTGGATTTGAAAGCCCTGGGCGACCTGAAGGCAGTCCGCGTACCGGCTTATTCTCCCCATGCGGTAGCAGAGCATGCCATGGCGCTTCTGCTGACCCTGAACCGTAAGACTCATAAGGCTTACAACCGTACCCGGGAGTTTAACTTTAGCTTAAACGGACTGACCGGCGTAGACCTGTACGGCAAGACTGTTGGCGTTGTGGGAACCGGACGGATTGGCCGCATGTTCATCGACATTTGCCGCGGCTTCGGCATGAAAGTCATTGCCTATGATATGTATCCGGTGGAGGGCATCGACTACGTGGATCTGGACACCCTGTTCCGTGAGAGTGATTTTATCTCCCTGCACTGCCCGCTGACCGACGAGACTCATCACATGGTAGATGAGAAGCGCTTCGCCATCATGAAAGACAGCGCCATCCTCATTAATACTTCCCGCGGTGCCCTGGTAGACAGCGTAGCCCTGGTAGAGGCTCTGTGGAACAAGCAGCTGCGTGCCGTAGGTCTGGACGTATACGAGGAAGAGGCTAACTACTTTTTCGAGGACTGCTCCGGGGAAATCGTGGACGACGCAACCTTGCAGCTTCTGGTATCCATGCCGAACGTGCTGCTGACTTCCCATCAGGCATTCCTGACCGAGGAAGCGCTTTCCAACATCGCGGAGACAACCCTGAACAATGTGAAGGAATTCTTCCATAACAACAACCTGGTGAATGAAATCAAATAAGATTTCGAAGATAGAAAGACCGGATGCATTCTCATCAGAGAAATGCTTCCGGTCTTTTTACTCTATAGGAAACACCGTGTTACGTTAAAGTGCGAAAACTATGATTCCTATAGAGCAAAAAGCCCCTCCGGGGGATCGCACTGCGGCGGAATGGAATGATGGGATCAGCCAAACATGGTCTGTAGTGTCTGGTACAATTTATCAATATCAATCGGCTTGGACAGATGCGCGTTCATGCCGGCGTCCAGGCTCTGCTGTACGTCGTCGGCGAAGGCATTGGCTGTCATAGCGATGATGGGAATCGTCTGCCCAAGAGGATTGGAGCTGTTGCGGATGGTCCGTGTAGCCTCGTATCCGTTCATGACCGGCATCTGGATATCCATGAGAATCAGATCGTAATCGCCGGGACGGGCAGAAGCGAAGGCGTCGCAGAGTTCCTTTCCGTTTGGATAGATATCGCAGGAGACATGCCACAGCTCCAGAATGGACTTGAGGATTTCCGCATTTAACGCATTGTCTTCGGCACATAAGAGCTTCATCCCTGCAAGACGGGTGGAAGCGTCGGCACTATCCGGTGCGCCGGGCTTACTTCCTGCCATCGTTTCTTCGTTAATCCGAAATTCCAGAAAAACATCAAAGCAGGTTCCCTTGCCGGGGGTACTGTCTATCTGAATCGCGCCGCCCATCATATCCACAAGACTCTTAGTAATCGCCATGCCGAGGCCGGTACCGGACACCTTATTGGTGACGGAATCCTCCGCGCGTACAAAGGGTTCATAGATATGCTCGAGAAAATCTGCTTCTATACCGATACCATTATCCTTTATGGTAAACTGGTAACGGGCATAGGAATGGAGCGTGCGGGGAAGCTCGCGGATGTGAAAGTCGATGGAGCCGCCATCCGGGGTGTATTTCACAGCGTTACCCAGGATATTTACGAGAATCTGGCGAAGCTTGGTAGGATCACCCTCGATACTCTCATGCAGGATTTCATCCTTATAAATGGAAAAAGTCTGCTTCTTCTGGACTGCCTGAGGACGGATAAGCATTTCAATCTGCTCAATCTGTTCGGAGAGATTGAGGGGTTCCGGATGCAGATGGGTCTGTCCGCTTTCGATTTTGCTCATGTCGAGGATATCATTGATGATTCCAAGCATATACTGGCTGGAAGACTGAATCTTGCGGGCATATTCTTCCGTTTTTGCCGGGTTGTGGGCGGCGTGCAGAAGGAGGCTGGAGATTCCCATAATGGCGTTCATAGGCGTCCGTATGTCGTGGGACATATTGGACAGGAAAGCACTCTTGATCTGGTTGGCAGTATTGGCGGCCTGAAGGGCTGCTTCGATATCCGCCCGGATCTCCTGTTCATGGGTACGATTGGAAAATTCAAAGATCAGCAGGTTATTCTGTCCGTCGAGAATGTGAAAGACAGATTTCTGGAACAGGGAGGGCGCGGAAGCGCCGGGCGTCCGAATCTGACACTCCATGACACGGGAACCGCCGTTTGGCATTTGCATCAGATCTTCGATGGGAAAGTCTAACGTTTCCGGGGAAAGCTCCAGCTCCTGAATCGCGAAGAGCGGATGAGCGCTGGTGTGGGAGATGCCGAAGACACGCTCGACATTGGGGCTGACATACACGGTCTGTTTTTGATTAACCTCAATCATAATATAGACATTATCCAGATTCTGAAGCATGATATCGGACATAATGTCGCGCCAGAAGAGCTCCTGATTTTTCTGGGAAATGGTCTGCTGATAGGACATAAACATGAAAATGACAGCCAGCGCCAGAATCACGACGCAGGTGAAGCCCACCATCAGAGTGGTGGTTTTCTGGACGATCAGCATATCACTGTCGATGATATCCGCCGGAATCATGGAGACAAGGAGCCAGTCTGAGAAATCGGTGGGCTGATATACCAGATAGTATTTTTCTCCATTTAAAAGATAACTGCACTGGCCAAAAGTGTTGGCCGCCCAGTCTGCCTGCACCTTCTGATAGGTAGCATGGGAAAATTCCGCGTCAGCCAGATAATTCAGCAGATTCTTACCGATGGGCTTGGTGGGAGAATCAGAAAAGATAATATTTCCGCTCAGATCTGTAATATAGCAGGTTGCCTGTCCGCGGAAAGCGGACACACCAAGAGCCGCGTTCAGGGCGTCCGAGCTGTAGGATACGGCGAGCGCGTCATAGGAGAAGCCGTTATAGGTACCGGTATCGACCGGAATAGCGAAAAGCATAAAAGATTCTTGATTCTGAGTGTCCGCATCTACGATAACCTTTTCCTGCTTACTGATAAGCTTGTCCCATGCGGATCCGAAGGACATGGTACCGGCTGCGCCATCGGGCGTACACCATTCGCCGGCAGTGTTTATAAAGTAGAAATCAGTGAATTTCCAGGAGAACTTCCAATCGTCAACGAAAGAGACAATGGTCTCAGGAGCATCTGCGTTACTGTCGATATAATCTTCAGACATGGCAAGCAGATCCCACTGCTCATTTACAATCTGGGAGAGCTTATTGTTCACCTGAGAGTAAACTTCGCGGAGATTGGTGGTACTGGTCAGATAAATGCGGTTGTCCACACGGCTCATATAGTCCCGCAGAATAAAAATGACTGCGGCTGCTGTCAGCAGAATCGCGGTGAATAGCAGAAGCAGGTACTGTTTTTTCCTGTTTTTGTCCATATAAAAAGATCCTTTTTCGGGGAAATGGTATCGGTGGTGTTTACATGGAGTATAACAGGAAATTACAGGAAAAACAATGTCTTTTTCCGGAAAAAGAAAGACATTACCGGACAAAATGTGACAATAAAATTTGGCGGTTGTGAAATAAAAATTTCTGTATATTTTTGCTGGATTTCCACATAATAACTCCAAAGCTTAATGTTTGCAATGGAGGAAAATCTTATTATGAAAGCAACGGGAATTGTGCGGCGGATAGACGATCTGGGCAGAGTGGTAATTCCGAAAGAGATACGCAGGACGCTCCGTATCCGGGAGGGCGATCCGCTGGAGATTTTTACGGATCGGGAAGGGGAAATCATTCTGAAGAAATATTCGCCCATCGGCGAACTGGGAACCTTCGCGAAGGAGTACGCGGACAGTCTGGGACAGGTTCTGGGGCTTCCGGTCTGTATCTGCGACCGGGATACAGTGATCGCGGCTGCAGGCGGGGCAAAGAAGGAGTATCAGGGAAAAGCCATCAGCCCCGGTTTGGAAAGGCTGATTGAAAACCGGGAAAATCAGCAGGCGGAAGCCGGGCATAAAAAATTTGTAGGACTTGTGGAGGAGGACATAGAGCAGACGGGAAGTGAAACTATCTGCCCCATCATCGCCGAAGGCGACGCCATCGGCGCTGTGATTTTGTTTTCCCGCGATCCAAAGGTGAAAATGGGTGATATGGAATTAAAGCTGGCCCTGACCGCAGCGAATTTTCTGGGTCGTCAGATGGAAAATTAAAAGAAAAAAGGAAATCCCCTTTAAAATATGGATAGGTACCCTCTTTACT